>CAYQEG010000055.1:0-37377 GCA_964416435.1 uncultured Rickettsiales bacterium | reverse complement strand
CGGCCGAAGTACTTGTGCAGCAGGTAGACCATCGCCCACAGGTGGCGGCCCTCTTCGACGTTGACCTGGAACAGGTTGCGCAGGTCGTACAGCGACGGCGCGGTCTTGCCGAGCAGTCGCTGCTGCTCGACGGACGCCGGCTCGGTGTCCCCCTGGGTGACGATGATCCGCCGCAGCTCGGTGCGCCAGTCACCGGGAACGCGGTCCCACGCCGCGGAGCCGATGTGGTCGCCGAACGCGATCACCCGGTCCTGCTCGGTCGGCGTCAGGAAGATGCCCCAGCGGTAGTCGGGCATCTTGACGTGCTCGAAGTGGGCCCAGCCCGACGGCTCCACCGACACCGCGGTGCGCAGGTAGATCTGGTCGGTCTGGAAGCCCTCGGGCCCCATGTCCATCCACCAGTCGATGAAGTTGGGTTGCCACGCCTCCAGCGCCTTGCGGAGCTTTCGGTCGTCGCTCAGGCCGACGTTGTTGGGGATCTTGGCGTCGAGGTCTACGTTCATGGCGGCGGTCTCTCAGGTGCGGTTGAAGTCGAACTCGGCGGTCTCGGGCTGGCCGTACAGGGTCAGGGCGCCCTTGGGGCCGACGGCGTTGGGGCGCTGGAAGATCCAGTTCTGCCAGGCGGTCAGCCGACCGAAGATCTTGGTCTCGAGGGTCTCGGGGCCGGCGAAGCGGAGGTTGGCCTCCATGCCGGTCAGGGCGTCGGGGGAGAGCGTCGCGCGCTCCTCCACGATCAGGCGGATCTCGTCCTCCCAGTCGATGTCGTCGAAGGCGTCGGTGACCAGCCCCAGGTCGACGGCGTCGTCTGCCGCGAGGGGCTCGCCGACCCGCTCCTGGAGCGAGGCGGCGTGCTCCGGGTCGGCCAGGAAGCGCGTCTGCAGCCCCGTAAGCCCGTTGCCCATCGGGAGCAGGCCGAAGTTGAGGGTCGACAGAGCCAGGCGGACCTCCTCGTCATCGTCCTCGAACATGTAGGCGCGGTCGGCGGCCAGCGTCAGCTCGAACAGGCTGCCGGCGAAGCAGGAGCCCTCCTCCACCAGGGCGAAGAAGGTCTTGGCCGTGACGTCCATGCGCTTGAGCACGCGCTTCATCAGCCCGACCGTCTCGCGGACGAACCAGTCGTCCTGCCGAGCCGCCAGCTGCGCGTCCAGGCCGAGCACCGACCGCACGGCTCCCCGGGTGTGCACCAGCACGAGACCCACATCGGGGTGGTTGACCCGCAGTCGCAGCAGCGCGTCGTCCCACTCCCGGAAGGCCCGCAGCGGCCACCAGTCGGCGCCCAGGTCGCGAGCGTCGGCCGGGATGGCGGGCAGGTCGTCCGGCACCGTCATCGTCAGGTGGGCGACCCGGGCCTCGGGGCCGAAGGTCAGGGCCACGTGGCGCCAGGTGATCGCGTCGTCGGTGACGGTCGGGGCGAGCGCGTCGAGGGCCACGCCCTCGCGGTCGGGGTGGCCGGCGCCGGCGATCTCGGTCGCCCGGGCCATCACGCCGTCGTCGAACTTGCTGGGCGGGAAGACGCCGTCGACAAGGTTCCACTCGACGGCGCGCTTGCCCTTGATGCCCTCGGCCAGGGTGCTGAACACGTCGGCGCGGTCGCGGCGGACCTTGCGCTTGTCGACCACCCGGGTCAGCCCGCCGGTGCCCGGCAGCACGCCCAGGAACGGCACCTCCGGGAGCGCGACGGCGCTGCGCCGGTCGTCCACCAGGTAGATCTCCTCGCACGCCAGCGGCAGCTCGTAGCCGCCCCCCGACGCGACCCCGTTGAGCGCGGCGATCCAGGTCTGGCCGCTGTTCTCCGTCGCGTCCTCGATCTCCAGCCGCGTCTCGTTGGTGAACTTGCAGAAGTTGACCTTGAACGCGTGGCTGCTGCTGCCGAGCATGAAGATGTTGGCGCCCGAGCAGAACACCCCGTCGAGCGCCGAGCTGACGATGACGCACGCCACCTCCGGGTGCTCGAAGCGCAGCCGGCGCACCGCGTCGGCCAGCTCGATGTCGACGCTCAGGTCGTAGCTGTTGAGCTTGAGCACGTAGCCGTCGCGCAGCCCCTGCTCTTCCTGGATGTCCAGGTACAGGCGGGCGATCGGCCCCTCGATCTCGTACCGCACGTGCGTGTAGCGATCGGGGTGCGTCTCGAAGTTGACGACAACAGGGGGGGCGTCGGAGTGGGCCATGGAGCGGGATGATACGGATCATCCGATGAGATGCAACATATTGCGTGTCGCTTTATTGTGTATGCATTATAGTGCGCACCGTGAAACACGAAGTCCGACCCGAAGCGACCGCGATCCTGCGCCGGGTCGCCTCGCGCGTGCGCGCGCGGCGGGCTGAGATGGGGCTGACCGCCAAGGAGCTGGCGACCCGGTCGGGGCTGAGCACCCGCTTCATCAGCGAGCTCGAGGCGGGGCGAGCGAACATCGCCATCGGGCGCCTCGCGAGTGTCGCCCGTTCGCTGGACGTCTCGGTCGCCGCGCTGGTCGAGACGTCGGCGGAGGACCGGACCGCCATCGCGCTGGTCGGCCTGCGAGGGGCCGGAAAGACCACCCTCGGTCAGGGGCTGTCGGTGCGACTCGGGCTACCCTTCGTCGAAGTGGACGAGCGCATCGAAGAGGCGGCCGGACTCGGGCTCGCGGAGGTCTTCAGCCTGCACGGCGAGGCCTACTACCGGCGCCTGGAGGCGGACTGCGTGGAGGCGCTGCTGACCGAGGACGCCCCCAAGGTGCTGGCGTTGTCCGGCGGCGTCGTCAACAACCCCGCCGCCTGGGAGAAGGTGCGCGAGCGCTGCACCACGGTCTGGCTCAAGGCGAGCCCCGAGGACCACATGGGGCGCGTGATTGCCCAAGGCGACCACCGCCCGATGGAGGATCGTGCGGACGCGATGGAGGAGCTGCGCACGATCCTGTCCGCCCGGGAGCCCCGCTACGCGCGGGCCGAGCTGCACGTCGACACGTCGGTGGCGGACGAAGGCACCACCCTGGGCGCGTTGCTCGAGCTGCTGGCGCAGCACGGCTGGCGGGGCGCCGCCTGATGCGGCGGCTGCTCCTGCTCCTGGCGTCGCTGCTGGCGCTGTCCTGCGTCGACCTCATCCCGCCGCCGCTCCCCGACGACGACGTCAACCTCGGAAGCGACGACGACGACGACACCGCGGGCCCGGATGACGACGACGACACCCAGCCCGACGACGACGACACCCAGCCCGACGACGACGACACGTTCCCCGAGGACGACGACTCGGGCCCCGACGACGACGACGTCAGCGACGACGACGACACGGGCGACGACGACGACGCCACCGTGACGCCGACCTCGTGTCCCTGCGGGTTCGGCCAGCTGTGCCTCGGCACGACCTGCTCGTGGGCGCCGACGTTCGCGGTCGGCATGCTCGAGTCGGCCAGCTCGGTGATCCCCTTCGCCGCCTCGGCCCAGGGCTGCTTCTACACGGCGTCCTTCCTGGGCGACCCCATCGTCGCCAACGACGGGCCGTGCACCGCCGCGATCCTGGAGCCGTCGGCCATCCCGACCCAGTACTGGGAGGCGGACGCCGGCAACGTGACGGTGACGGGCGGGGTGCTCGACCCCATCACCTTCACCGGCGGCGGCCCGGTCGAGTGCCTGTTCGACGACGTCGCCATCGACGCGGACCTGTTCTCGCCCGGCCAGCTCCTCAACTTCACCTCGACCGGCGGGGCCGACTTCCCCGCCATCGACGAGCTGATCGTGGCCCCCTCCCCCATCTCCGGCGTGCCCGGCGCCTACAACCCCGGCGCCCCCATGTCGATGGCCTGGTCCGGCGGCGGGGGCAGCTACGTCGAGCTGGTGGTCACCGCGGAGGACCCGGACAACGGCAACGCCCACGCGGTCACCTGCCGCGTGCCCGACATCGGCGGCTACGTCATCCCCGCGAGCCTCACCGCCTTCCTGCCCGACGACGGCATCGAGAAGACCGCGGTGTTCGCCCGCACCCAGGCGGCCCACCTGGAGTTCCCCGACGATCTGCTGGTCATCGAGGCGATCGCCCAGACCAACTGGACCGTCGACCTGGACTGACCGTGCTGGCCCTGACCATCGACCAGACCTGGGACGGTCAGCCGGTCGGGCTGGAGGAGCGGGTCCGGGTGTGGCTGAGGGGCGAGGCCGACCGCCTGGTGATCACCGTCGACGCCCCCCTGCACGGGGACCCGCCCCCCGCCGGGCCGCCGGGGCCGACCTGGGCGCTGTGGGAGCACGAGGTGGTCGAGCTGTTCGTGCTCGGCGCCGACGACCACTACACCGAGGTGGAGATCGGCCCCTGGGGTCACCACCTGGTGCTCAGGCTGCAGGGCCGGCGAGCTGTCGTCGAGCGGGAGCTCCCGCTGTGGCTGAAGGTCGAGCCGGCGGGCGGTCGGTGGCGGGCGGAGGCGCGCTTGGAGCGATCGTTGCTCCCGCCGGGGCCTCACCGGGTCAACGCCTACGCCATCCACGGAGCAGGGTCGGCGCGGCGGCACCTCGCCTGGCGGCCGGTGCCCGGGGAGGCGCCGGACTTCCACGCCCTGGAGCGGTTCGAGGCGGTTCAGCTCCCCTGATCAGCTCCGCACGAGCGCCAGGGCCGTCCGGTCAGGCCGCGACGTAGGGGAGGCTGCGAAAGAGCGACATCCTGATCCCGTGGCGGCCGCTGCCGATCGGGGGCAGGAGGCGCAGCTCGATCTCCAGGCCGTCGTCGCAGTCGTGGACGCGGACCGCGAGCGTGCCGTCGCTTGGCGCCTGAAGCGCGAGAGAGAGCGTCTCTCGGAGGACCCGGTCGAGACGGGCAAGGTCGGGAGGAGGTAGGCGATCGAGCCCTTCGACCACGTCGGTCACCCAGCGACCGACTTTCCACGACGAGTCGACGGTAGGCGCGAAGAGCCGGCTGATGTCCGTGGTGCGGATCGGGGACTCGGTCGGGGTCATCGCGCTTGCCTCTCCCTCACGCTTCAGGCGGCGTGAGGGATTGCAGCGACCGTGCCACCGGAGGCCGCCCGATCAGGCTGCGGATCGGGGCCTCGATGAGCGCGTCAACCGTGCATGCGTCCACGGTTCAGCGTGCGCGGGTGCACATTCCGTTGCGGCGCCGACGCCCCAGCGCGAACAGCGGGATCAGCAGGAGGACGGCGGCTGCGTCGCTCCCCGCGGCGTCGCAGCCGCACCCCGAGCCGCCGAGCGAGGCGGGCGGGGCCGGGCCGGCGCTGTCGTCGTCGTCCGCGACATCGTCGTCGTCGTCGTCCGCGACGTCGTCGTCGTCCGGGCCGGCGCTGTCGTCGTCGTCGGTCGTGGCGCTGTCGTCGTCGTCGCCGGCGCTGTCGTCGTCGTCCCCCTCGGGCTCCGGGTCGGTCTCGTCATCGTCGGACGCGCCCCAGCAGCCGCCGTCCTGCTCGTGGTCGACGAGGCCGTCGCCGTCGTTGTCGACGCCGTCGGAGCAGGCGGTGGTGCGGACCTCCACCTCGATCGTGTGGCTGTCCGCCCCCGACGGGCTCTCCGCCTCCACGTGGACCTGGTGGTTGCCCTCGTCGAGCAGCGAGGCGTCGAAGGCGCCACGCCAGACCGAGGGGGCGACCTCGACCATCTCCTCCAGCGGGCCGTCGTCCACGGCCATCCAGGCGACGACGTCGGCGTCCGCGTCGAACACGACGGCCCGGACGAACGCCTCGGTCTCCGTGATGGAGATCGGGTAGGCGCCGGGGTTGTCCCCGCCGAGCCCCCGATCGACCGGCGCGGTGATCTGCACGTACGGCCAGGCGCCGATGTCCGCGGCCTTCACGGCGATCCCGTCGTGGTCGACCGTCACGACGGCGATGTTGTCGACCGTGCCCTTGCCGGCGGTGTCGAGGTTGAAGTGCACCGTGTCGTCGACCGCGTCGACGACGTGGTCGTGGTCGTGACCGTTGGACCAGAGCGACACGCGGTGCTCGGCGAGCAGCCAGGTGAAGTCGTCCGCGCCGAAGTCCAGCGCGTGCAGCGGGTGGTGGGAGAAGACGAACGCCAGGTCGGCGTCGCTGTGCGCGACGAGCGAGTCGTCCAGGAACTGCAGCTCGCCCTCGTCGAACCCCGGCGAGTCCAGGCCCGGGAACGAGCCGGTGACGTCGGCGCTGCAGAGGCCGACGAAGACGTAGTCGCCGTAGTCGGTGCTGTGGGTCCAGGTCTCGTGCCAGACGCCGAACTCGGTGCCGAGCAGCGAGTTGTCGAGGTAGTAGGTCGCGCCCTCGTCGCTGTAGGTGTCGTGGTTGCCGACGATGTCGTGGAAGAAGCTGATCTCCATGCCCGCGTCGTCGACGACGCCCCGGTACTCGTCCCACTCGGACTGGTACTGGCCGGTCGGCACGAACAGGCCGTTGGTGCCGTCGACGATGTCCCCGGTCAGCACCACGAAGGTCGGCAGGATCACGTCGACGGCGTCGTTGACGACCCAGGCGAGGTGGTCGGTGTCCTGGGTGCCGTAGCCGAGGTCCGCCCCCACGTGGGTGTCGCTGACCTGCACGAACCAGAACAGCGCGTCGGGATCGTCGACGTACCTCGGATCGGGCTCGATCGCGCCGGCGCGGACCGGGACCAGCGCAGCCAGCGCGAACGCGGCGATCCAGGGTCGTCCAGTCATCTGCTCACGCCTCCAGCTTGCGCATCGCCTGCTCCACCGCCTCGGTCGGCCCCGACAGCGTCAGCAGGTCCGCCTGCTCCAGCTTCGTGCTCCCGCGGCTCGGCAGCACGACGCCATCACGGTGGATGCACAAGATGGCGACGTCCAGCGGAATGGGCAGCGCCCGGACCTCCGACCCGAAGAACGCCGGATTGCCCAACTCCACGTCGACGAGGTCCCGACCGCGCTCGAAACCGAGCAGCATGGCGGACGTGGCGGGGGAGCGGACGCAGCTCTCCATCAGGTTGACCTGGACGGTGCTCGGGTCGAGCACCAGCACGCCCAGCTCCCGCAGCGGCTTGAGGGCCTTGTGCTCCCCGAGCCGGGCCACCATCACCCGGGTACCGAACTCGTGATAGGCGATCTCGCAGATCTTGAGGTTGTCGTCGTCCGACAGCAGCGTGACGATCGCGTCCGCCTGCTCGCCGCCGAGCGCGCGCAGCGTCGCCGGGTCGATCTGCGGAAGGGGGTGGATCTGCACCCCACTGTCGGGCACCTCCTTCAGCGCCGCCGTGTCCGGGCAGGCCAGCCGCACCTGCCAGTCGTTCTCCCGCAGCGTGCGGGCCAGCGCGAGGCTCTGCCCCTCCACGCCGACGATCAGCGCATCCCGCACGCCGTCGAACGCCGACGGCTCGCCGCGTACCCGGTCCTCCCCGACCAGGAAGATGGCCCACTTGAACAGCGGCGGGCCGACCACCTGGTTGAGCACCACGACCGCGACCAACGTCGTGGCGACGGACGGCCCCCATCCGGGGAACGCCGCGTCGACGCCCTTGGCGAGGCCGAGCGCGACCCCGGCCTGGGTCAGGTAGGTCATCCAGGCGAACTTGTTGTGCTCCATCGGGTCGCCCGCCAGGCGCCCGCCGAAGTAGGAGCCGAGCACGATGGTGCCGCCCCGGACCGCGAACAACGCGAGCGCGACCGGCCAGGTCTTCATCACGACGTCGAGCTCGAGGGAGGCGCCGACCAGGGTGAAGAAGGCGACGTAGACCGCCGGCATCACCCGCTCGAGGGTGCGGGCGAAGCCGACCCGCGAGTTGGTCCGGTTGGTGATGTAGAAGGCCGCGACCATGCAGACGAGCAGCGGCTCGAGGTGGATCGCGATCGGCAGCTGCGCGGCGGAGACCTCGTACAGCGCCTCGGAGCCGACGAACACCCCGTAGCCGGCGACCAGGATGAAGACGTGGCGGGCGAGCAGCTTGTCGACCGCCTTGAGGAACAGGTGGATGCCGTGCCCCAGGGCGCAGGCGATGCCGACGCTGAGCCCCAGCTCCAGGATCACCACCCCCGGGGACAGCAGGTCCAGCCCCCGCCCGGACAGCAGCCCCTTGCCGAGCGAGAAGGCGACGGCGAAGAGCACGATCACCGCCACGTCCGTGACGACGGTGACCCCCAGGACGGTGTGCGTGAACGGCCCCTTGGCCCGCAGCTCGTTGACGATCGCGATGGCGGAGGACGGCGAGCGCGCCACCAGGATCGCGGCGGCGATGACCGCTACGGCGACCCGCCCCCGGGTCGGGAGCTCGGACACGAACGGCATCACCGGCGCGAGCAGGAACACCGCCACGGCGCCCACCACGAACGTCACCAGCACCTGCCCCACGGTGACGATGGCGATGCTGCGCAGCCGGCTGCGCATCTCCGCCAGGTACAGCTCGCTGCCCGCCGCGAAGGCGATGACCGCGAGAGAGATGTGGTCTACGAAGCCGAGGTGGGCCGGCGTGTCCTCGGGGATCAGGGCCAGGAAGTAGGGGCCCGCCAGGACGCCGGTGAACAGGAACCCGGTGATCAGCGGCAGCCGCCAGCGGCGGAAGATCTGGCCGACGTCGTTGGACGCCAGGGAGATCAGCGCGAACGCGAGGCCGATCGACAGCAGGTGGAGGTGGATCTCGCTCAAGCGCGTGGAGGCTAGCAAGGCCCCACCCTTGGCTGCGGGCGATGCCGAGTACCTCTAGTCTGAGCGGACCCTGGAGGCGTCATGCGGGCACGGATCGAGCTGCGGGAGCTGGAGGCGATCAACTCGGGCGAGGCGGTGGCGGAGCCGCAGCTGTGGGTCGTCTTCTTCAAGATCGACGACAGCACCCTGTCGACCGTGCTCGCCCAGAAGCTGGAGCGCGGCAAGCTCGACCAGGCCGAGCTCGACCGCCGGGACATCCTCGGGGTGGAGCGCGCCGAGGCGGCGTCCAACAGCTCCTTCCACGCCCTCGGTCGCCCGGCCGGCGAGCTGAAGCCGATGCGCACCGGCGATGTGCAGGAGCTGAACCTGGCGTGGGAGGTCGACCTGGAGAGCGGCGGCATCGGCCGGACGTCGGACGCGGTGATCGGCGCCTTCGTGATCGGCTGGGAGCTCGACAACCGCCGCTTCGCGGGGTCCGAGGAGCGCTACGCCGAGTTCGAGGCGTCGGTCTCCAGCCGGGTGCTGCGCTCGGTCGCCCGCATCATCGAGGCGCAGGTCGGGGGCCGCGGCCCCTTCGCGGTCCCGGTCCGGTCCAGCGTGATGTCCCCCGCGTTCGCCGCCGGCGGTGAGGACGGGGGCGCGTCGTTCGTCCCCCAGGACCACGAGCGGGAGATCGCGCAGCACTACGCGAAGCGCCCCCGCGGGGTCGGAGACAGCGACGACCTGCTGGGCATCCTCGTCGCCGCGGCCCAGCCGGCGGGAGGGGCTGCGCCCGTCTCGGGGGACCTGCTGTGGACCGGCACCGCCAACTCCGAGGAGGGGGTCTGGCGGATCCGCTGGGGGGCGAGCCTGGTCGGCTGACCGGCTACCAGTCCACCAACGACGAGCGGTGGAAGCCGACGCCCATCGCGTCCAGTCGCTCCCCGTGCACGGCGAGCCGAAGCCGGTACTCGTCCCAGTCGCGACCTGCGGGGGACCAGCCGATCTCCGCGAGGCCGGCCAGCCGGGGGTACGTCATCAGGTCGATGTCCTCGCGGCTGTCGATGGTCTCCGTCCACAGGCAGCCCTCGACCCCGAGCACCTCGTCCTCGCTCCAGGGCGCCTCGGCGGGGTCCCACTCGTAGGCCTTGCGCACGCTGACGGGGCCCGCCCAGAACCCGCCGACGGGGCTGTCGAGGTCGTAGATCATGGAGACGTAGGCGTGATCCGCGGGGGACATGACCGTCTGCCGGCCCCGCTCGCGGGCCGCCAGCGACCCCTCCTCCAGGAGCCACGCCTGGGAGATCCAGGCGCGGTCCAGGTCGGCGGCGCCGACCTCCTCCCAGCCGATCATCGTCTTGCCCAGGTCGTCGTCCACCAGGTCCCGCACGTCGGCGAGGAACGCGGCGTACTCCGCCGGGGGCGTCTCGTTCGCCTCGTCGCCGCCGATGTGGATCCAGGGGCCGTCGGTCAGGGCGGCGACCTCGGTCAGCACGTCCGTCACGAAGGGCCAGGTGTCCGGCCCCTCCAGCCACAGGGAGCTGAAGCCGACGAACACCCCGGTGTAGGGCTCCGCCGCGACGCCGTCGGGGTTGAGCTCGGGGTAGGAGGCGAGGGCCGCGTTGACGTGCCCCGGCATGTCGATCTCGGGCACCAGCACCATGTGCCGCTCGGCCGCGTAGGCGACGAGGTCCAGGTACTCCGCCTGGGTCAGGTAGCCGCCGGGGCCGCCGCCGACCTCGTTGGCGCCGCCGATGAGCGCCAGGTCCGGCCAGCTCTCGATCTCGATACGCCAGCCCTGGTCGTCGGTCAGGTGCAGGTGGAACCGGTTGAGCTTGTGGGCGGCGGCCAGGTCGATGGCTCGCTCGATCTCCTCCGGCCCGAAGAAGTGACGGGAGATGTCGAGCATGGTGCCCCGCCAGGCGAACCGGGGGGCGTCCTCGATGCGGACCCGCGGCCAGGGCTCGGGCAGCTGAGCCAGCGTCTGCTCGCCGTAGAAGAGGCCCGCCGCGGTCGACGCCTCGATGGTCGCGCCGCGGCGGTCGACGGTCAGCCGGTACCCCTCGTCGGGGAGCTCCAGGGACGGATCGAGCACCAGCGTCGGCTCGCCGGGGTCCGTGAAGCCGGGGTCGATCTCCACGCTGGCGGGCTGGGGGAGGAGGTGGACCTCGCCCACCTCGACCGGGCCGCAGGCCACCAGGGCGGCGGCGAGCAGGATGGACGTCGTCGCGGTCGGGATCCGGATCGGCACGGGCACCTCGCGGGTGGTTCTACCTCGACCGCCCCGACGGGGTGGCCCATGATCGACCCGTGCCGCCCACCCGCCGGCTCCTGCTCCTCCTGCCGCTCGCCGTCCTGCTGAGCGCCGGCGACGACGTCTCCCCGGCCCCGGCGCCCGCCGAGGTGCGGGCGGCCATCGAGAAGGGCCCCGTGGAGGAGCCGTTCGAGCCCACCTGGTCCCACCTGGAGCCGCTGGCGGACGGCCCGTCGGAGGTGGTGGTCGCCGGGTCGGGGGCGCGGGTCTGGGTCGCCCGGGTGGAGCCGGGGATCGGTCAGTCCCCCCGCATCGTGCAGCTGGGTCCCCACTTCGCGCTGGTCGACGGGAGCAAGCGGCCCAACGTGCTCTTCGTCGACGACGACGGACAGGCCCGGGGGTACAAGGTGCTGACCGTCGGGCACCGGATCACCCAGGAGATCGAAGCGAACACCGGCGCCCTCCTCGGCAGCTGGACCCGCGTCCGCGACGACGGCCACGAGATCCCGCCGCTGCTGGTCGACCTGCCGGACGGCGGCTGGGTGTTCTACGGCGAACGCGAGGGCCGCTCCCCCCGCCCGGACCGGCGGCTGACCCCGCCGATGGACCGCGTCGCCGGCGTCGCCACCGTGGGGCCGACCGGCTGGAGCCCCGGAGGCGTCGTGCGGGGTCCGGCGAGCCTCGGAGAGGAGCGCCGCACCCTGATCAGCGCCCGGGACGGCGCCGGCTGCATCGACCTGAGCGTCGTGCCGGGCCGGTTCTGGTCGTTCTCCCTGGGGGGCCTGCCCGGCGTGCGCGAGTCGCTGCGCAGCGACCGCCACCTGCGGATCGAGCCGGGCGAGCCTACCGTCCGCCTCGAAGCGACCGACGCCCGGGAGCTCCCCCTGCACGGGGGAACCCGGATCCACGGCCCCACCGCCGGCACGATGATGCTCGGCGGCGCGGCGGCGCCGGTGAGCTGGGAGGCGGACCTGGACGCGGACCTGGTGACCCGGCTGTTCGACGCGCTGGAGCGCGGCCTGCGCTGCGAGGGCGCGACGGAGGACGGCTTCCCCTTCCGCGAGGCCCGCGCCCGGGTCGCCCTGCTCGGGGCCCAGGGGCGGGGCCTGACCTTGATGCAGTACCCCGACGACGACGCCTGGATCCTCGAGCACTGGGCCTCCCGCGGCCGGTTCCGGATGGCCGACACCGGCCTGCGCGCGGCGCTCGACGCTCTGTGGGCGCAGACCCAGGCCGGGGGCGAGGAGCGCTGGGCGCTGGCCGAGGCGCGGTGCCCCCCGCCGCTGGACGGCGCCGCGGTGGCGGGCATGGCGTTCGACTACGAGTGGAGCGGCCTGCACGGGCGGATCGAGGAGACGTGGGAGTGGACGCTGATGGGCGGAGCGTGGAGCTGGATCCGGCATTCGGACCGGGACGGCGCCACGTCCGGCTCGGTCGACGGGGCGCTCATCGCGGCGCTGCTCGACGCCGCGTCGCAGGAGGTGAGCTGCCAGACCGTCGGGTACTCGGTCTCCACCCACACCGACGACTACCCGAAGTGGAAGCTCCGACTCACCCTGAAGGACGGCCGTGAGCTGGTGCTGAGCAGCGAGTCGAACACGCCGACGTGGCTGCCGTGGCTGGTCACCGTCGACGGCTACTCGGGGGTCCAGGAGGGCGGCGAGGTGGGCGTCGCGCTCCAGGCGCTGCTGGACGCCGTGCGCCGATAGCCGGGCTACAGGCCGAAGACCTCGACCGCGTTGTCGTGCAGGAAGCGGGTCCTCGCTTCGTCGTCCAGCCCCAGCCCGTCCACCTCGGCGACGCAGACGGCCGGCATGAGCATCGGCCAGTTGCTGCCGAAGAGGATCTTGCGGCGCCCCCCGCGGCGGAGCCAGTCGGCGAACTGGGGCGGGAACCGGGACGGCTTCCAGGCGGACGTGTCGATGTAGACGTTCTCGTACTTGCGGGCGAGGCTGATCATCTCGTCCGTCCACGGGTAGCCGAGGTGCCCCGCGACGATGGTCAGCTCCGGGAACTCGCACGCGACGTGGTCGAGGTAGGGGATGGGGCGGCCCGGCTCGCTCGGCCGCAGCGGCCCCGCGTGGCCCGCCTGGGTGCAGAACGGGATGCCCAGCTCCACGCACTCGGCGAACAGCGGGTAGTAGCGGCGGTCGTCCGGCGGCAACCCCCACAGCCACGGCAGCTGCCGCACCGCGACGAACCCCAGGTCGTGCACGCAGCGGCGCAGCTCGCGCACCGCCTTCATCGGCTCGTACAGGTTCACCGAGCCGACCCCGACGAGCTTGCCGCCGGACGCGGCGACGAACCCCGCCACCTCGTCGTTGGAGATGAGCGGACCGTGCGGCCCGTACCAGGCGCTCACGAGCGCCCGGTCGATCCCCGCCGCCTCGAGCGCGCTCAGCGTCAAGTCGAGCGGGATCTCCTCCGGAATCGCGTCCGCCCCGAGCCAGCGGCGCAGGGAGTCGAACATCGGCCGCGACAGCAGCAGGGGGGTGGGGTGCTGGATCCAGGCGTCGACGATGGGCATGGGCGGACTCTACCCCCAGCCCCGCATCTCCCATGTCGTGATCCGGGGACCCTGCGAAGCTGCCGGGGTGCACCCGGTCCCCCTCCGCCGCCCGGCCGGCCGTCGTCTCCCTCCCCTCGCCGCGGTCGTGGGGCTGGTGCTCGCGATCGCGGCCACCGCCCCCACCCCGTCCCGCGCCGACGTGTTCGTCACCGAGGCCGCCAGCGAGGAGGTGAGCCACATCGACGCGGCCACCGGCGCCGTGACGACGATCTACGAGGACGGTCAACTCCCCGTCGACGTGCTCGTCCTGCCGCCGAACCACCTCCTGGTCGCGGAGCAGGTGGACACCTCGCCAGACACGGGGCGCCTCGTCGAGCTCGACGGAGACGCAGACTGGGCGGTCGTGCAGACCGAGGACCTGTGGTTCGCCCCGACCGGGCTGTACCGGGGGGACGACGGCACCCTCTACGTCGGCACCCAGGCCCACGGCGTCATGGCCCGGGGGCCGACCGAGTCGGACTACACCGTGCTCTCGGAGGTGCCCGGCGAGGTCACCGCCATCACCGGCACCCTCGACACGGTCTTCGTCGCGACCGACACACCCACCTCGCTGTACCGCATCGACCCGTTCGGGGACCCCGCGAGCAACTACACCTGGCTGGTGGAGGTGCCCAACGCGGTCTCGCTCGTGCCGTCGACCCTGGGGCTGCTCTGCGGTACGGCCGCGGACACGATCGTGTCCGTGGCGGAGGTCTTCGACGGCGGCGCCCCCTACACCTCCACCCTGGCCGGGGTCGCCCAGCCGTTCGGCTTCACCGTCGACGCCTGGGGGAGCGTGCACGTCGCCCACCGGGAGCCGGACGGCTCCGTCTCGAGCTTCCACCCCTCCAACGTCGCCGCCGCGATGACCTGGGCGGGCGGCTCGGACCTGTCCCTGCCCGGCGGCATCGCGTGGGACCCCGCCTGCAACGACGAGGATCTCGACGGCGACGGCTTCAGCGAGTGCGCCGGCGACTGCGACGACGCGGACAACGGCGTCAACCCGGCCGCCCCCGAGCAATGCGACGGCCGGGACGCCGACTGCGACGGCTGGCTGGGGAGCGAGGCCGACGAGGACATGGACGGCTCGCTGCCCTGCTCGGGGGACTGCGACGACTACGTCGGCTCGGTCCACCCCGGCGCCGAGGAGACCTGCGGCGACGGAGTCGACCAGGACTGCGACGGCGCCGACCTGGTCAACGACGTCGACCAGGACGGCTCGATCGACGCGGCCTGCGGCGGCGACGACTGCGACGACAACGACTCGGGGGTGCACCCCGGTGCCGGAGAGGCGTGCGACGACGGGGTCGACCAGGACTGCGACGGCGCCGACCTCTCCTCCGACCAGGACGGCGACGGCTTCAACAGTCACCAGTGCGGTGGCGACGACTGCGACGACGAGGACCCGGGGACCCACCCCGGCGTGCAGTACGAGTGCGAACCGGACGTCGACAACAACTGCAACGGAGAGCCCGGCGAGTCGGACCTGGACCGCGACGGCTACGACGCCGAGGAGTGCGGCGGCGACGACTGCGACGACCAGGACGGCGAGGTGAACCCAGGGCAGACCTCCTGCGCGCTCGAGGTGCAGACGGGGCGCGACTACGACTGCGACGGCGTCGTGCAGGAGGGGGACCGCGACGGCGACGGAGAGCTGTCCGAGGACTGCGGCGGCGAGGACTGCGACGACGAGGATCCGAATCGGGCCACGAACCTGCCCGAGGTGTGCAACGGGATCGACGACAACTGCGACGGCCGCGTCGACGACGGCTTCGGCCAGGTCGTAGGCGAGGTGGACTGCGATCCGCGCACCGCGCCGGGGTTTGCGGTGCCCTGCAGCTGCGAGGCCGCCCCGGGGCCGGGGCTGGGCCTGGGCGCCCTGCTGCTCGCGGGGCTGCTGGGCGCCCGACGGCGGCGGACCGGGAGGACCGGCGCGACCGGTCGGCGGGGGGCGTCAGCGGCGCTCCTGATGGCGGGGCTCCTGGCCGCCCCCCAGGCGTCGGCCCAGGACGCGGGGCCGACGCAGGACGACGAGCCGACGCAGGACGAGGAGGCTCGGGCCGAGGCCGCCAGCCGAAGCGCCCTCGCCGCCTTCTCGATCCACCAGCAATGGTGCGCCGACGCCGCCGGCGACAGCACGACCACCGCCGCCAACGCCCTCGCGGCGGTGGGGCCCGTCTACGCCGACGTCTCCGCGACCTACGACGAGACCGGGGATCCGCTCCTGCTGTACTGGCGCGGGCTCCTGGGCACCTGCATGGGCCAGGGCGCCCGGGCCCTGGACGACCTGCGGGCGTTCGAGGCCCACGACGAGACCGCCGGCCGATACCCGGGGCTGGTCCGAGACGCCCGACGCCGGGTCGCTCGGGGCGAGCGGCGCCAGGCGATCTACCAGGGCGGTCTGTGGGACACGAACCCGTGGCCGACGGTGACCATCGGCGCGGGCGCGGGGGGCCAGGCGCTGACCGCGACGCTGCAGTCGGGGCGGACCTGGGCCTACATCACCATCGACCTGGAGGTCTCGCTCCGGATCGTCCAGCCGCTGCGATTCGTCGTGTTGCTGAGGCCCGGCATCAGCGGACAGACCGAGGACGCCTCGGGGGACAAGCTGAAGGAGCGCTCCGTCCTCCCGGAGGGCGGCGTCGGGCTGATGCTGCGCGCCCCCGGGCCGATCCGCCCCACCCTGGCGCTGTTCGCACGCTTCGCGGGCAACGGCGTGGCCGGCCCCGGGACCGGTTTCCTCGGCGGGCCGGGGCTCCGGCTGGGGCTCGAGTTCCCCTTCGGTCGCACCGCTCCCCTGGCGGTCCGGGTCTCGGTGGACGCGGGCCTGCTCGCCTCGCCGGACGAGCTGTTCGTCCCGCTGCGGGCGGGCGGCTGGCTGGTCCTCGCCCTGGGCCGGCCGCCGGAGTAGCCCGTCGGCTACGGCGCCAGGTCGGCGTGGTCGACCACCTGGTTGACGACCGCGAAGCCGCCGGCGGGCCAGTCGAACAGGCCGACGCGCCAGACGTCGCCCTGGAGCAGCCCCTGGGGGGCCGGCAGGTCGGCGTAGAGCACCTCGTCGCCGGCCCGCAGGGTGACCGTCGGCTGGGCCGGCAGGTCGTCCTGGCCCAGGGCCGCGCCGTGGTCCAGGTAGTAGTGGACGAGGACCTCGTACTGGCCGACGGACGGCAGCGGCAGCTCGATCTGCTCCCGGTACGGCCCGGCGCCCTCGCCGTCGGCGTCCCCATCCAGCCGCGGGTCGTCGACGCTGGAGGCCGCGTCCCCCCAGTTGGGGTTCGGGTTCCAGGAGAAGCAGTCCCGCTCCGCGTCGAAGTAGGCCCCGTCGGGGTGCACCAGGTGCAGGTCGAGGTCGACGCGGGCGGTCTCCCAGGACAGCTCGGCGGTCAGCTCGACCGGCGGGGTCGCGAGCACGACGGCGATGTCCGGCCGGGAGACTGCGTCCTTCCGGTCGGTCACGATGAGCTGGACCCGGTACTCGCCCAGCTCGTCGGGCACGAACGAGGCGTAGCCCCACTCGTCCGCCTCGACGATGTCGGCGTCGGTCAGCAGGCTGCCCTCGGGCACCGCGTCGAACGTCCAACCGAAGGTGATCTCGGTCTCGGGGCGGCCGTCGGGGTCGTGGGACAGCGTGCCGTCGAGCCACGCGACGTCGCCGCCGACCACCCAGCCGAGGCGACCGGCCGGCTCCTCCACGCCGGGGGCGCGCACCACCGCCTGCGCGACCGGCAGGTCGTTCAGCTCGTAGAAGTCGGGAGGTTCGGGGCAGGCCGCAAGCAGGGGCAGCAGGAGGAGGAGAAGGGCTGGACTCCGCATGGAGCATGCGGACTGCAACGGCCATGCCGGCGCGCCGGGTACACTCCGCCGCCATGCCGGAGCTCGCCGAAGTCGAACACGGCCGACGGATCGCCCACGAGGTCGCCGTCGGCCGGACCATCACCGCGGCCTGGGTCGACGACGACGACATCGTGGTCGACGGGGTGACGCCGGACGCCGTCGTCGCGGCGCTCGCGGGCGCCACGGTCGCCGGCACCGGCCGGCACGGCAAGCACCTGTGGCTGGTGCTGCAGGACCGCCCCACGGTGCTGCTGCACTTCGGCATGACGGGTGGCTTCAGGACCCGGGGCGACGCCCCGCTGCAGCTGGAGGGGTCCCCGTCGGAGGTCGACACGTCGTGGCCGCCGCGCTTCACCAAGCTGCTGCTGCGCTTCGACGACGGCGCCGAGCTGGCGATGACCAACGCCCGCCGGCTCGGCCGCATCCGGCTCCGCGACGACGTGCGCGCGGAGGCGCCGATCGCCGACCTGGGCTTCGACCCCTACCTGACGCTGCCGACCCTGCCGAAGCTCAAGCGGCTGCTCGCCCGGCGCAAGCGGGCGAAGCTCAAGGGGCTGCTGCTCGACCAGGGCTTCGCCGCCGGGGTGGGCAACTGGATCGCCGACGAGGTGCTGTACCAGGCGGCCCTCGACCCCCGCCGCGCGGTCGGCTCGCTGAGCGACGACGAGCTGAACCGGCTGCGCCTCAAGCTCCGCCACGTCGTGAAGACCGCGGTGCGGGTGGACGCCCGCAAGGACGCCTTCCCACGGGGCTGGCTGTTCCACCGCCGGTGGGGCAGGCAGGAGGACATCAAGACGGTCGACGGAGAGCCGATCGAACACATCACGGTGGCCGGCCGGACGACCGCCTGGGTTCCGTCGATCCAACGGTAGTCCGACCCTGCTAGGGTCCGCCCGGCCCTCCGACCCCGGCTCTGCCCGTGATGTTTCTCGACTGGTTCCTCGGTCTCTTCAGCAGCGATCTCGCGATCGACCTCGGCACCGCGAACACCTGCGTGTTCGTCAAGGGCGAGGGGATCGTGCTGGACGAGCCGAGCGTGGTCGCCGTCCGCAAGGACGGTCGGGGCCCCCGCAAGGTCCTGGCCGTCGGGCAGCAGGCCCGGGAGATGCTCGGCAAGGTGCCCGGCACCATCGAGGCCATCCGGCCGATGAAGGACGGCGTCATCGCCGACCTGGACGTGACCGAAGCGATGCTCCGCTACTTCATCCAGCAGGTGCACGGCCGGCGCAGCTTCGTCCGCCCGCGGATCGTCATCTGCGTGCCGTTCGGCATCACGGAAGTGGAGAAGCGGGCCGTGCGCGACAGCGCGGTGGCCGCGGGCGCCCGGGAGATCCACCTGATCGAGGAGCCGATGGCGGCTGCGCTGGGGGCGGGCCTGCCGGTCACCGAGCCCCAGGGCAACATGATCGTCGACATCGGCGGCGGCACGACGGAGGTCGCGGTCATCTCCCTCGGCGGCATCGTGTTCAGCAAGTCGGTGCGCGTCGCGGGCGACAAGATGGACGAGGCGGTCGCCGCCTGGATCCGTCGCGAGCACAACCTCCTGATCGGCGAGCGCACCGCGGAGGCCATCAAGATGGAGCTCGGCTGCGCCTGGCCGATGGACGAGCCGAAGGAGCAGTACGTCAAGGGGCGGGACCTGGTCCGAGGCATCCCCGAGACCATCACCGTCAACAGCGAAGAGATCCGCGAGGCCCTCACCGAGCCGGTGCAGG
Source organism: uncultured Rickettsiales bacterium (assembly GCA_964416435.1). GTDB lineage: Bacteria > Myxococcota_A > UBA796 > UBA9615 > UBA9615 > CAYQEG01. Next base: position 18,510 of record CAYQEG010000055.1, on the reverse strand, counting down.
AGATCGTCGAGGCGGTGAAGTACACGCTCGAGAAGACGCCGCCGGAGCTGGCCGCCGACATCATCGACCAGGGCATCATCCTGGCCGGTGGCGGGGCGCTGCTGCACGGCCTGGACACGCTGCTGCGGGAGGAGACCGGGTTGCCCGTCATCCGCGCGGCGGATCCGCTGTACTGCGTCGTGACGGGGTCCGGGGCGGTGCTCGATCAGCTCGATCTGCTGGGCCGGATCACCGAGCGCGCGGGCTGACCGCGCGGCCCCCCCGGGCGCTGCCTACTTGAGGATGGCGCGGCAGCTGAGGCTGCTCAGCTTCTCACCGATGATCTTGCCGGACTGGGTGTCGTAGCGGCTGACGGAGCCGGACATGCGGCCCATGGCGCAGGTGCGCAGCAGCTCGAGGTACGGCGTGGCGTCCGCGAGCTCCATCTCGAAGTCCTTGTCGAAGTCGCGCCCGTCGAGCGACGCGCGTCCCTTCATCTTCAGCTTCAGGGCGTAGACGCGGGTGCCGTCTTCCGCCGTCGTGTAGTCGTCCTCGTCCCAGTCCAGCCGCCACTCGACGACGAAGAACTTCGGGCCGTCCCCGGCCGCCGCGGGGGCGGGGGTGAACACCATCGCGGCAGCGGCGGCGATGGTCAGAGCGAGGGCGACGTACAGCGAACGAGACTTCATGGCACCACCTGTGGCTTTGGGAACGGCCCCTCTGGCCGACGGTCCTATATCACGCCAGGGCTCAAGGGTGAAACCGCTTCGTAGGACCAGGGACCCGCCCCAGGTGGGTCAGTCCGCCAGCTTGCGGACGAACGTGGGCTTGTCGAGGTGGGACAGCTCCTCGTCGACCTGGGTCGCGAAGATGTCCTGGGGGCTGCGCTCGAAGCTCGGCTGCGTCGGCTCGGCGTGGCGCTCCTGGCGGCTCGCCCGCACGTGCGGCGGCAGGTCGTAGCTGTCGTCCACCGGGACGACGGCCCACGGAGTGACGGCCGTCGTGCGGTCCTTCGGCTCGGTCCGAAGCAGGCGCTCGATGGGCTTGCGGTTGGGCTGACCGGGCAGCCGCACCGAGTCCTCCATCGCCGGGTCGATGCCCGTGGCGATGACGGTGACGCGGACCTTGTCGCCCATGCCCTCGTCGACGACCCAGCCGAAGATCACCTCGGCGTCGTCGTGGGCCTCCTCCTCGATCAGGCTCACCGCCTCGGTCAGCTCGGCCAGCTTCAAGGTGCTGTCCGACGTGACGTTGACGAGGATGCCCTTGGCGCCCGTGATGGAGACCTCCTCCAGCAGCGGGCTGCTGATCGCGCGCTGCGCCGCCTCGACCGCGCGCAGGTCGCCGTTGGCCATGCCCAGCCCCATCAGGGCGAGGCCCGGCACGCTCATGACGGTGCGCACGTCGGCGAAGTCGGCGTTGACCACGCCCTTGACGTGGATGAGCTCGACGATGCCCTTCACGGCGTCGTGCAGGACCTGGTCGGCGAGCTTGAACGCGTCCAGCGTGCTCATGTCCTCGCCGGCCATCGCGACCAGGCGGTCGTTGGGGATGACCAGGAGCGTGTCGACGACCTCCTTGAGGGCGTTGATGCCGGCGTCGGCGGTGCGGCGGCGGCGCTTGCCCTCGAAGGAGAACGGCCGGGTCACGACCGCCACGGTCAGCGCGCCGACCCCGCGGGCGACGTCGGCGATGACGGGCGCCGCGCCGGTGCCCGTGCCGCCCCCCATGCCCGCCGTCACGAAGACCATGTCCGCACCCCGGAGTTGGTCCTCGATCAGCTGTCTGCTCTCGTCGGCCGCCGCCGCGCCCCCCGCGGGCCGCGCGCCGGCGCCCAGGCCGCGCGTGACGGTCTCACCCAGCGGCACCGTCGTGTGCGCCTCGGACGTCACCAGCGCCTGCTGGTCGGTGTTCGCCGCGACGAAGTCGACCCGCTCCAGGCCGCTCGTCGCCATCGTGTTGATGGCGTTGCCGCCGCCGCCGCCGACCCCGATCACCTTGATACGGATCTCGGCCGACTTCTCCTCCGGAGGAAGCTGCACCCACGAAAAGCTCTCTGTCGTCATCGATCGACCTTCCTAGAACGCCAGACCGAGCCACGACGTGACCCGATCCCTCATCTTCTGAACGAAGCTCTCCTGCTCGGTCCCCCAGCGGCACTCGCTCCGCCAGTTGTCGAGCCCCCACTTCACGAGTCCCACACCCGTCGAGTACATCGGCGCCGAGACCACGTCGCCGAGGCCGCCCACGTCCCGCGGGGAGCCGCGGCGGGCCGGCATGCCGAACGTGCGCTCGGCCAGCTCGGTCGCCCCCGGCAGCATGGTCGCGCCGCCGGTCAGCACGACGCCGGCGGGGAGCATGTCCTCGTACCCGCTGCGGCGCAGCTCGGCGGCCACGAGCCCGAAGATCTCCTCGACCCGCGGCTCGATCACCTCCGCCAGCATCTTCCGCGAGGTGTTGTGCACCCGCTCGCCGCCGACGTGGGGCACCTCGAACGACTCGTTGCTCTCGACCATGTCGATGAGCGCGCAGCCGTGCTTCTGCTTGATCATCTCCGCGACCTTGATCGGCGCGCGCAGGCCGTAGGCGATGTCCGAGGTGATGTGCCAGCCGCCGATGGGCAGGTTGTACGTGTGCACCACCGCGCCGCCGGTGTAGATGGCGACGTCCGTCGTGCCGCCGCCGATGTCGATGATGGCGACGCCCAGGTCCCGCTCGTCCGGCGACAGCACCGACTCGGCGCTCGCCAGCTGCTCGAGCACGATGTCCCGCACGCTCAGGCCGGTCATGTTGCAGCACTTGATGACGTTGCGAGCCGCCGCGACGGACGCGGTCACGATGTGGACCTTGGCGGCGAGCCGCACGCCGCTCATGCCGCGGGGGTCCTCGATGCCCTCCTGGTCGTCCACCAGGAACTCCTGGGCGACGACGTGGAGCACCTCGCGGTCCATCGGGATGGCGAGCGCCTGGGCGGTGTCCATCACCTTGTCGATGTCGCCCTGGCCGACCTGGCCCGTCTTGATCGGGACCATGCCCTGGCTGTTCATCGAGCGGACGTGACCCGCCGCGATGCCCGCGTAGACCGACGCGATCTCGACCCCCGCCATCATCTCCGCCTCTTCGATGGCGGCCTGGATGGAGCGGACCGTGTCGTCGATGTTGATCACGACGCCCTTGCGCAGCCCGGTGGACGGGTGCGTGCCGATGCCGACGATGTCGACGCCGCCGTGGCCGTTGCGCTCGCCCACGACGCAGGCGACCTTCGTGGTGCCGATGTCGAGGCCGACGACGATGGAGTCGCGACGGGGATCGCTCACAGCTCCACCTCCTGGCCCATGGACGACTGGATCCGCTCCAGGTGGAGCATGCGGCGACGGGCCGCGGTGTCGACCGGCTGCTCTTCGACCTTCGCGCGCACCGTGCGACGCGCCTTGCGCGTGGTCAGCGGCACGGCGACCAGCCGGTCCCGCAGGCCCGCGTCGACCGACGCCAGCGCGTCCAGGGGCAGCGCGCCGGTGGAGACCGCGATCTCCAGGCGACCGAGCCGGTCGGCGAAGTCCCGACGACCGAGCCGCACCGGCAGGCCGTCCATCGTCACCAGGGTGAAGCCTTCGCTGGCGTCGTACCGCAGCTCGCTCACCGAGCCGACGTTCAGCGCCCGCCCGGGCGACAGCGCGTGCAGCACCTCCAGGGCGCCGGCGCTCGCCTCGGCGATCAGCTCGGGCGTCGCCTCGCCGTCGACCATCAGGACCGGCATGTCCAGCGGGTCGCCGGGCTGCAGCGTCTTGAACACCACGCCGCGGTCATCCACCAGCTGCATCGGCGAGCCGCCCAGGATCAGCGCCGGGCGGTGCTCGACGAGGTGCACCGAGACCGCCTGCCCGCGCAGGTCCCGGCTGACGACCGCGTCGGCGACCCAGGGCAGCTCCCGCGCCCGGTCCGCGATGGCCTCCAGCTCGAGCTCCAGCAGGTTGTCGCCGGGGCTCAGGCGGAGCGCGGCGCCCAGGTCCTCGTGGGACGTACGCTCCAGCCCGCCGAGGTGGATCTCCGCGACCGCCATCCGCTCGCTCGTCTTGAACCGCTCGATGCCCTGGTAGGTGGCCACGAACAGCCCGACGACGACGGCGGCGGCGATGACGCCCAGCGACGCCGCGTGGAAGAGGCGCTCGCGCACGTTGTCGTGCCGGTCGTCCGGCGCGAGGCCGACCCGGGCGGCGAGCGCGTCGACGACCTGGCCGAGCTGGTCCAGGATCGAGGCCGCCACCTCGGACGGACGGGGGAACCCGTCCTGCATGTCGGCCAGCTCTTCGCGGACGAAGAACGCAGACAGGCGGGCGGTCTCCCACAGCTTGCCGGTGCCGGAGTCGGGGTCTCGCGACGCCATGCGGACCCGGCGGGCGCCCGAGCTGACGCGCCCCGGCGCCTCCTTCATCCGACGGACGAGGTCGCGGGGTCGCAGCAACACGAGCAGGAGCTGCAGCGGCAGGAGCACGACGGCGAGGAGGAGTCGGGCGACCGTGCCGAGCACCGCGCCGAAGCTGCCGCCACGGCGGACCGGGGCCGCGCGGGGGCGACGGTGGGGGCCGCTCGCTTCGGGAGAGGTGGTGCGCTGGGTGGCGCCCCGGTTCGGCCGACGTCGCTCACGTCCGCGCTCCGCGGCACGCCGGCGCTCGAGCCGCTTTCGGCCCAGCTTCCGGTTCGCCAGGTGCTCTCGGATGCTCTGCGTGTCGAGTACGCCCATCGCCTGCCGTGTTGCCATGCCTGATCAGGGCATGGAGTCCCAAGACCATTGTGGGAATTCGCGCCAAGCCTGTCAATGCGGCGTTTTCTTTTTGCTCACCGGGAGTTACCCCGGATCCGGGTGTAACCCGCAAACGAGCGCGATCTGGCTGGGATCGATGGCCGTCTCGGCGATCGGTTTCTACCGTGATTTGGCGCGCCGGCCGATCACCTCGAGCGCCAGCTCCAGCTCCACCCCGGTGCGCGCCCGGACCTCGCGCTTCAGCCAGTCGGCGAGCGCCAGGACGTCGGACGCGGTGGCATTTCCGGAGTTGACGACGACGTTGGGATCGTCCGCGTCGAGCAGCACCCCCCGCAGTCGGATCCCCCCCGCGCCACTATCGGCGAGCAGGCGGGCGGCCGAGGAGCCGAGATCCGGATCGGTGAACAGGCGGTCCCGACCGCGCGCCATTGCGCCAACCGAGTTTGATGACCCGACAATCCGAAGCCCCCGGGGTCCGAGGTCCAGGAGCGACGAGGGAGCAAGGTCGCTCCCTCTCGACCGAGGAGCGACGCCGAGATCGGGCCCCGGGGACGAGGAGATCGGGTCAGGTAACTCGGTTGGCGCAATCAGCCCGTCGACCTCGACCGGGTCGGCGCCCAGGAGGAGCACGCCGGGCAGGCCTCCCTCCCGAACCAGCACCCCGGGGCCGGTGGGAACCGCCGCGACCTTGAGCCGCTCGCGGCGGCACCACCGCCGCAGCAGCCGACGACCATCCTCGTCGGCCGGCTCCCGCAGCACCGCGTCGGCCGGTCCGCCGATGCGCAGCCAGGTGTGTTCGGCCAGGGACACGTCGTACCGAACGTCGACGCCCAGGGCGGCCAGCCCCTCGCGCTGCCGGTCGTCGAGGCCCACCGGGTCAGTCGAGCTCGAGCGTCGGGGGGGCGAACGTGCCGACGGCGTCGGCGACCTGGTGGCTGAGCTTCGTCACGTCGCCCGCCCCCAGGGTGATGACCACGTCGCCCTTGCGCACGTGGCGGCGGACCAACTCGAGCACGGCGCCGTGGGTCGGCGCGTGCAGCACCCCCTTGTGACCGTGGTGGCGCAGGTCCCGCACCATCGATCCGCTGTCCATCCCCTCGATGGGCTGCTCACCCGCGGCGTACACGTCCATCACGAGGACCAGCGAGCAGTCGTTGAACGCGCGGCAGAACTCCTCGCGCAGGTCGCGGACGCGGCTGTACCGGTGGGGCTGCCAGATGGCGACGATCCTGCGCCCGTAGGCCTCCCGCGCGGCGCCCAGGGTGGCCCGGATCTCGGCCGGATGGTGGGCGTAGTCGTCGACCACGATGACGCCGAAGTGCTCGCCCCGGATCGTGAACCGGCGCTGCACCCCCTCGAAGCGGTCCAGCGCCTGCTGGATCACGCCGAACGGGATGCCCGCCTCCATCGAAGACGCGACGGCGGCCAGCGCGTTGAGCACGTTGTGCCGACCCGGCATCTTCAGCTCGATCGGCCCCAGGAACTCGTCCCCCTTCTGCACCGCGAACCGGCTCATGCCGTCGCCGATCCGCACGTCCACCGCGCGGAAGTCGGCCTGGGAGCTGAAGCCGTAGGTGATGTACCGCTTGCTGAGCCGCGGGATGAGGGTCTGGATGACCGGGTGGTCCAGGCAGAGCACCGCGGCGCCGTAGAACGGGACCTTGTTGACGAACGCGACGAAGGCGTCGTGCAGCGCCTCGACCGAGCCGTAGTGGTCGAGGTGCTCGGGGTCGATGTTGGTGACGATCTCGATCGTGGGGCTGAGGTGCAGGAACGAGCCGTCCGACTCGTCCGCTTCGGCGACCATCCAGTCGCCGCGGCCCAGGACCGCGTTGGTGCCGACGCTGTTGAGCTTGCCGCCGACCACGATGGTCGGGTCCAGCCCGGCGGCGTCGAAGATGCCGGCGAGCAGCGACGTGGTGGTGGTCTTGCCGTGGGTCCCCGCCACCGCGATGCCGTGCTTCATCCGCATCAACTCGGCGAGCATCTCCGCGCGGGGGATGACCGGGATGCCCAGGTCACGCGCCGCCGCCACCTCGGGGTTCTCGGCCCCGACGGCGGACGAGCGCACCACGACGTGCGCCCCCTCCACCCAGCGGGGATCGTGGCCCTGGTGGACCGCGACGCCGAGGCCGGCGAGGCGCTCGGTCGTCGGCGACGACCGGAGGTCGCTGCCGCTGACTTCGTAGCCCAGGTTGGCGAGCACCTCGGCGATGCCCGACATGCCGATCCCGCCAACGCCGACGAAGTGGATGCGCTTCGTTCGTAAAAACATGGCGGCAGGATGCCGCATTGACGCGTCCTTGTAATGCGGCGCTCGACGGGCCTCCCTGCCGCGATTCCCTACAGGCCCCTCGCCCACTCCGGCCGCAGCGGGATGCGCCCGTCCAGGGCCGCGTCGATCGCCGACGCCATCGCCGCCCCGTCGTCGGGCAGCCGACCCGCCAACGCCAGGTAGTTGCTCGCGTGGTTCGTCCGGAACAGCGCCCCTGTCGGCTTCGCGTCGGCGACGAAGGTGCGCAGCTCCCGCAGCAGCCCGGGCTGATCGGGGAGCACGAACCGGCCCGCCGCCTGCCGCTCCGCCAGGGGCGTGCCGGGCACGATGCTGAGCGTCAGCGCGGCCAGGTAGTCGGGGTCCATGTCGCTGGCGAGCTCCGCCGAGGCGGCCGCGTGCTCCCCCGACCTGGCCGTGCCGCCCGCCCCGAGGAGGAAGATGGCGGAGAGCTGCATGCCCGCCTCCCTCGCCTTGCGGGCCGCCTCGACGTGGGCGTCGTAGATCGGCCGACCGTTCCGCCCGTCCCCCGGCAACCCGGTCAGCGGCGCCTTGGCGATCCGCCGGAGCGTCGGCTCGTCCCCCGACTCCGGGCCGATGTACAGCAGGTTCAGGCCCCGCTCCCGCAGGCGCTTCAGCTCTTCGGGCGTCTTCTCCAGGAGGTTGTGGGCCATCGCGTAGCAGGAGACCTGGCGCAGGCGGGGCATCGTCGCCGTCAGCCGGTCGAGGATCGGCTCCCAGCGCTCCAGCGGCATCACGAGGGCGTCGCCGTCCGCGACGAACACCTTCTCGATCCGGTCCCCGGCGCCCGCCGCGGCGGCGTCGATGTCCTGGAGCACCGCGGGCAGGTCGCGCAGCCGGAACACCTTGTCGCGGTACATCGCGCAGTAGACGCAGTGATTCCACGAGCAGCCGATCGTCGCCTGCAGGATGTAGCTGCGGGCTTCGCTCGGGGGGCGGAACAGGCGACCTTCGTAGCGCACAGCCCTACGGCAGCCCCATCACCCGGTACATCTCGTCCACCACCTCGGCCGCGGCCGCCGGCTTGGCCAGCTCCGCCGCCTTCCAGGCCATCATCTGCAGGCTGCGGCGGCTGGCGTTCATGCGCTCCAGCATCGCCGCGAGGCTCTCGCCCGACAGGTCCTTCTGGAGCATCAGCTCGGCGGCGCCGGCCTCGACCAGCTCCCGGGCGTTGGTCTCCTGGTGGTTGTCGGTGGCGAACGGGTACGGGACGAGGACCGAGCCGCGTCGGCTGATGGTCAGCTCGCTGACGGTCAGGGCGCCGGCGCGGCAGACGACGAGGTCCGCCGAGCGATAGGCCTCCGCCATCTCGTGGATGAACGGCACCACCTTGCCGTCGACCCCGTGCTCGGCGTAGGCGGCCTTCACCCGCGCCACGTCGGCGGTGCCGGTCTGGTGCACCACGTACAGCTTTCGGCGCATCTCGTCGGACAGGTGCGGCCCGAGCTCCATGAACGCCTCGTTGAGCGCCCGGGCGCCCTGGGAGCCGCCGACGACGAGGACCTTGAGCCGGTCACCGATGCCGACGGTGCCGGTCGACTCCAGGGTCAGCAGCTCCACGACGCCGGCCCGGATGGGGTTGCCGGTCACCACCACCTTGTGACGGGGGAACTCCGCCCGCGCCGCCTCGAACGCGACGAACACCTTGTGGACGAACTTGCCGAGGATGCGGTTGGTGGTGCCCGCGATGGAGTTCTGCTCGACGATCCCGGTCTTCCGACCGAGGAACCGGGCGGCCAGCACGACGGGTCCCGACGCGTAGCCGCCGACCCCCATCACGACCTTCGGCCGGTACTTCAGGATCAGGCCGATCGACTGCACCAGCGACCACGGCAGCTTGAGCAGCCCCTTGAGCTTGCCGCTCAGCCCCTTGCCGCGCAGCCCGGCGACGTCGATGAACCGAACGTCCAGCCCCTGCTCGGGGCCGACCCGGGCCTCGATGCCGTTGCGGGTGCCGACGTAGACGACCTCGTTGCTCGCTCCGCGGGTGACGAACGCCTCCCCGACCGCGACGCCGCTGAAGAAGTGCCCCCCGGTGCCGCCGCCGGCGATGAGGATTCGAATCGGGTCGCCGCGCTTCAAGTCAGCTCAACTCCGGGTCCAATCGGCCTGCGGGATCGCTCCCGCCCGCGCCCGACGCCGCCCCGATCCCACCCTGGAGAACGGATTCCTCGGCGCCGTATCGAGCACGGTACGCCGTCGCGCCTGTGCCGTCACGTTCAGCAAGATGCCGAGCATCGCCATCGTCAGGACGAGGGAGCTCCCGCCGTAGCTGATGAGGGGGAGCGTCAGCCCCTTGGTCGGCAGCAGCCCCGTCACCACGCCCATGTTGATGCCCGCCTGCATTCCGATCAGCATCGCCAGGCCGATGCCGAGCAGCCGGCCGAAGAGGTCCGGCGCGTCCACGCACACCTTGACGGCCCGCCACACGAAGATCGCGAACAGCCCGACGACTGCGAAGACCCCGAGCAGGCCGAACTCTTCCCCGATGACGCTGAAGATGAAGTCGGTGTGCGCCGCCGGGAGGTAGAAGAGCTTCTGCTGGCTCTCTCCCATGCCGACCCCGGCGAAACCTCCGGCCCGGAACGCGAGCCAGGACTGGATCAGCTGGAATCCGCTGTCCGCCTGGTGGGCCCAGGGATCCAGGAACGCGGTCAAGCGCGCGCGGCGGTACTCGGCGCCGACCAGCACGAGCCAGGCCGCCGGCAGGCCGACCGCCATCAGGCCGACGAGGTGCAGCACCCGCACGCCGGCGACGAACATCAGCACGAACAGCAGCGCCGCCAGCGTCATGGTCGTGCCGTAGTCCGGCTCGACGAGGATCAGCGCCAGGATGACGCCCGCGAGCACGAGGTGCGGGAGGATGCCGATGGAGAAGGTGCCGATGTGCGACTGCTTCTTCTCCAGCGAGTAGGCCAGGTAGATGACCAGGGCCAGCTTCGCCAGCTCGCTCGGCTGCAGGAAGATCGGGCCGGCGGGCAGCCAGCGGGTCGCGCCGCCCATCGTCACGCCGACGCCCGGCACGAGCACCAGCAGCAGGAGCAGCCCGACGCCGATCAAGATCGGGTAGGTCCACGGCCGCCAGCGCTGGTAGGGGATGCTCGCCGTCACCGCCATCGCGATGAGCCCGATGATGGCGAAGACCGCGTGCCGGCGGATGTAGAACGCTTCGCTCCCGTGTACGTCTGCGGCGTAGATCGCGCCGGCCGAGTACACCATCGCCACGCCGATGGCGAGCAGCCCCAGGATCGCGGTCAGGACCAGCGGGTCGACGTCGCGCAAGGTCTTCAAGGCTCGATCCTCCTACCGCAGCTTGAGCGTCATGACCGCCGCGAGGGCGAGGATGATGCTGATGATCCAGAACCGGACGATGACCTTCGGCTCCTCCCACCCCTTCTCCTCGAAGTGGTGGTGGATGGGGGCCATGCGGAAGACGCGCTTGCCGGTCAGCTTGAACGAGACGACCTGGATGATGACCGACAGGGTCTCCATCAAGAAGACGCCGCCGACCAGGGCGAGCAGCAGCTCGTTGTGCGTGAAGACCGCCAGCGCGCCGATGATCCCGCCCAGGGGGAGGGAGCCGGTGTCACCCATGAAGATGGAGGCGGGGTAGGTGTTGTACCAGAGGAACCCCATGCCGGCGCCGGCCAGGGTGACCGTGACGACAGCGAGCTCCGCGGAGCCCGGCACGTGGTGCAGCGACAGCTGGCTGGCGTAGGCGCTGGAGCCGACGAGGTAGGCGAGCAGCCCGAACGTCAGCCCCGCCGTCATCACCGGTCCGATGGCCAGGCCGTCGAGCCCGTCGGTGAGGTTCACCGCGTTGGCGGTGCCGACGATGATGAATGCGGCGAAGGGCAGGTAGGCGTAGCCCAGGTCGGGCAGCAGGTCGGCGTCCTTGAAGAAGGGGACCGGCAGCACGGTGTCGTGCACGCCCAGGTGGTAGATGCCGAGCCAGAGCACCACGCCGGCGATGACGAACTCGATGAGGAGCCGCATCTTGCCGCTCAGCCCCTTGCTCGACTTGCGGGTGATCTTGTTCCAGTCGTCGATGAAGCCGACACCCAGGAAGCCGACCGCGATGATCAGCGTCATCCAGACCTGGGGGTTGCTCAGGTTGGCCCACAGCAGGATCGACGCGAGCACCGCGGTCAGGATGAGCAGGCCGCCCATCGTCGGCGTGCCCTGCTTGACCAGGTGGGTCTGGGGGCCGTCGTCACGGACCTCCTGACCCAGGTTCTTGCGCCGCAGCCACTTGATGAACGGCGGATACAGCAGCAGCGTCAGCACCAGCGCCGTCGTCATCGCGGCCGCGGCCCGGAAGCTGATGTAGCCGAAGATGTTCAGCGGACCCCACTGTTCGCGGAGGGGGTACAGCCATTCGTAGAGCATCCGGTTCAGCCCTCACTGGTGGGACGGAGTGCATCGAGGACGCGCTCCATGCGCATCCCCCGTGATCCCTTGACGAGCAGCAGGTCGCCAGGCTTCAGCCGCTCGGACAGCACGTCCCCCGCGGCCTCGCTGTCGATGACGGCGACGGCGTCCAGCCCATGCAGCGAGGCGGCGCCGACGGCCTGCGCCATCAGCGGCCCGGCGCCGACGAGCAGGTCGACGCCGACCTCCGCCGCGAAGACCCCGATCTGCCCGTGCAGGTCCACCGCGTGGGGGCCGAGCTCGAGCATGTCGCCCAGCGCGACGACCAGCCGGCCCTCGCGGGGGAGCGACCGCACCGCCTCCAGGGCGGCGCGCACGGAGGCCGGGCTCGCGTTGTAGGCGTCGTCCACGACCGTGACGCCGCCCCGCTCCTCCAGCCGGAACCGTCGCCCCGGCAGCTCGACCGCCGCGAGCCCGGCGACGATGTGGTCGGCGGTGGACCCCATCTGCGCGGCGGCGGCGGCGGCGCCGAGGGCGTCGTGCAGCTGGTGCCGGCCCGGCAGCGGGACCTCCAGCTCGATCCGCTCGCCGAACAGCGAGACCTTCGCGCGGGTCCCCTTCCAGCCGCGGTCCTCGATCCGCAGGGCGTGCACGTCTCCGGCGTCGATGCCGAAGCTGACGGCGCGGGCGCCGGTCGGCCGGGGGAACCGCTCGGAGAACCACTCGCCGTGGGGGAACACCAGCGCGTCGCCGGGTCGGGCGCCCTCGAACAGCTCCCCCTTGGCGTCGGCGATGCCGGTCACGTCGTCGAAGAACTCGAGGTGGCCCTCGGAGACCCAGGTGATCAGGCGTACTCGGGGGCGGGCGATGCGGGCGAGCTCGCGGATCTCGCCGGGCTCGCTCATGCCCATCTCGAGCACGACCCAGCGGTGCTCCGGGCGCAGGCCGAGCAGCGTCAGCGGCACGCCGATCCGGTTGTTGAAGTTCCCCTCGGTGCACAGCCCCGGAGCCCCCTGGGCCAGGATCGACGCGAGCATCTCGCGGGTGGTCGTCTTGCCGACCGATCCGGTGACCGCGGCGACGGGCGGGGCGCGCCGAGCGAGGAAGTCGCGGGCGATGTCGCCGAACGCCACCAGCGTGTCGGGCACGAGCAGCACCGGCCCGGGGGGATCGGCCGGAGCGGCGGCGGCGTCCGACACGAGCGCCCCTGCGCGGTGGGCCGCGAGGGTCGGTCCGACGTACCGATGACCGTCGTGCAGCTCCCCCTTCAGGGCGACAAAGACCGCGCCGTCGGCCATCTCGCGGGAGTCGGTGCAGAGGGTCCAGCGACCCTCGTCCGGCCCGCCGAGGAGGCGTCCGCCGGTCGCGGCGAGGAGCTCGGGGACCGTCAGCGCGGCCGCCGGGTGGAAGCGGCCCATCAGGGTCGGGCCTCCAGGGCGGCGCGGGCGTGCACCCGGTCGTCGAAGTCGATGCGGCCGTCGGCCAGCTCCTGGAACGTCTCGTGCCCCTTGCCCGCGAGCAAGACGACGTCCCCCTCTTCGGCGCCGGCGATGGCGGCGGCGATAGCCTCGGCCCGGTCGGAGATCCTCGTGTACTCGACGCCGCCGACGTGCAGGCCCGGCTCCACCGCGTCGAGGATCAGCTCGGGATCCTCCGTCCGGGGGTTGTCGCTGGTGAGCACCGCGCGGTCCGAACCGGCGGCCACCGCGACGCCCATCCCCCGCCGCTTGCCGACGTCCCGGTCGCCGCCGCAGCCGAACACGGTCACGATCCTGCCGTCGAACAGCGGTCGGATCGCCGACAGGACGTGGGTCAGCGCGTCCGGCGTGTGGGCGTAGTCGACCAGGACGAGGGGCCCGCGGCCGTCGGCGCGCTGCACCCGCTCCAGGCGACCCGGCGCCCCCTTCGCCGCCTCCAGCCCCGCCTCGATCGCGTCGACGGACAGGCCGGCGGCGAGGGCGCAGCCGGCGGCGAGCAGGGCGTTGTCGAGGTTGTGGGGGCCGAGCAGGCTGGTGGCCAGCGTGATGGGGCCGGCCGGGGAGCGGAGCCGGGCCCGGCAGCCGTCCAGGCCGAAGGTGGCGGGCATCACCGGCTGCAGGTCGGCGTCCGCGTCGACGGTGGAGCTGACCCGCAGGGTGTTGGGGTGGTCGTCGACGTGCCTCGCCACCGCCTCGTCGTCGATGTTCAGCACCGCGACGCAGCCCGGCTTGCCCCAGGTCGCGAGCCACTCGTTGAGCAGGAGCGCCTTGGCGTCCTCGTAGGCCTGCATCGTCTGGTGGTAGTCGAGGTGGTCCCGATCGAGGTTGGACCAGGCCGCCACGTCCAGCGCCAGGCCGGCGGCGCGGCCTTGCTCCAGGGCGTGGCTGCTCAGCTCCAGGGCGACCGCCTCGACCCCCTCGTCCCGCATCCGGGAGAGCCAGCCGTACAGCGCGGGGCCGTCCGGCGTGGTGTGGGTCGCCGGGTAGCTGCGGGGGCCCGCGGCGCCGCTCCAGTCGATGCCCGTCGTCCCCAGGGTGCCGGTGCGGAGGCTGGCGGCGCGCAGGATCGAGCCGAGGATGCAGGAGGTCGACGTCTTGCCGTTGGTCCCGGTGATCCCGAACGTCTGCATGTCACCCGCGGGGTCGTCGGCGAGGGCGCTGCTGACCAGGGCGAGGGCGCGGCGCGGATCGGCCACGCGCAGGACCACGACGTCGTCCGGCGGAGGATCGCTGGGCCAGTCGCGGACCACCACCACCGACGCCCCCTGGGTGACCGCCATCGGCACGAAGCGGTGCCCGTCGACCCGGGTCCCGGGGATCGCGGCGAACAGGCTGAGCGGGCGGACCTTGCGCGAGTCGCCGGTGGCGGCGCCGATCTCGGCGTCGTCGGGGCCGGCGCGCTGGAGCACCGGGAGCCGCGGCAGCACGTCGCTGAGCATCACTTCTTCGGCTCCCCCCGCAGCGCGAAGGCCAGCCGGACGGTGGCGTCCGGGGCCAGCAACTCTCCCGCCGGCGGCTGCTGCTCCACCACCAGGCCGGCGCCCTCGGTCTGCAGGGGCACGCCGACGGGCCCGAGCACCGCGACGGCGTCGCGCAGCGAACGGCCGGTCAGGTCGGGCATCTCCCAGGGCCCCGAGCCGGGCAACACCGGCAGCGGCGTGGGCTCCGCGAGGGGCTCTTCGTCCAGCTCGGCCTGCTCCTCCTCGAGCTGCTCCACGGCGTCGGCGAGCACGTCGGGGACCTCCTGGTCGGGGCGGACCCCGAGCTCGCGCAGGGCGTAGGTCATCAACGCCTTGAACACCGGACCGGCGACGGTGCCGCCGTAGTGCTTGCCCTGGGGCTCGTCGAGCACCACCAGCGTCACCAGCCGGGGCTCGTCGAGGGGGGCGAAGCCGATGAAGGAGCTGACGTAGGCGCCCTTGGCGTAGCGACCGTCCTTCACCTTCTGGGCCGTGCCGGTCTTGCCGCCGGAGCTGTACTCGTCGAGGCGAGCGCGGACGCCCGTGCCGCCGTCGAGCATGACCAGGCCCATCATCTCGCGGATGAGGTCGCTGGTCTCGCCGCTGAGCACCCGTTCGCCGACCGCGGGCCGGCGGTCTTCCACCACCGACCCGTCGGTGGAGCGGATCTCGGCGACGAGGTGGGGCTGCACCGCGACGCCGCCGTTGACCAGCGCCGCCATGCCGGACGCGAGCTGCAGCCCGGTGACCGCGAGGCCCTGGCCGAAGGTGTGGGTGGCGAAGCCGATGCGCGACCAGGTCGACGCCGGGTGGAGGATGCCGCCCTCCTCGCGGAGCTCGACGCCGGTCTTGGAGCCGAAGCCGTAGCGCCGGTACATCGCCTCCAGGGCGGGCGGGCCGAGGCGCTCGCCGAGCTTGGTGACGCCGATGTTGGAGGAGACCTGCACGATCTCCCGGACCGTCAGGGTGTCGTGGGGGTGGGCGTCGTGCACCGTGCGGCGGCCGATGCGGTAGGCGCCCTTCTCGCAGTAGACCTCCTCGTCCGGGTCGGCGAGATCGCGCTCCAGCACCTCGGCCACGACGAACGGCTTCATCGTCGAGCCGGGCTCGTAGACGGTGGCCAGGGAGCGGCCCCGGAAGCGAACGGGATCGACGCCGCGGAAGTGGTTGGCGTCGAAGCCCGGGGCGGACGCGAGCGCGAGGATGGCGCCGGACTGGACGTCGATGACGACCACCTGTCCGCCGATGGCGTCGTACTTGTCGACCGCGGCCTGCAGCTCGAGCTCGGCCCGGTGCTGGATCCCGTGGTCGATCGTCAGCACCAGGGTGTCCCCCTCGGTGGAGCGGCGGCTCAGCACGGCGTCGTGGTTGACGGGGCGCCGGCGACCGTCCCGCATCACCCGGTACTCGACCGAGTCACCCATCAGCGCCTCGTCGAAGCGCGCCTCGAGGCCTTCGAGGCCGGCGCCGTCCACGCCGACGAAGCCGAGGGTCGCGGCCGCGAGCGGCCCGGACGGGTACTCGCGGTGGGACTCGCGGGTCAGCCGGACGCCGGGCACGTCCAGCGCGTTGACCGCGTCGGCGACGTGCTCGGGGACCTGGCGGGCGAGCCAGACGAAGCGGGTGCCGTCCCGCCCGAGCCGCTCGCGCAGGTCCTCGACCTCCCGGTCGAGCAGGGGGGAGAGCAGCTCGGCGGCGGCGTCCGGATCCTCGACGAGGCTCGGGTCGGTGAAGACCGAGTCCAGCTCGACCGACACGGCCAGGGGGCGCCCGAGTCGGTCGACGATGCTGCCCCGCTTCGGGGCGACCGTGACGACGCGTTCGTGCTGGCCGACGAGCCGGTCGGACAGGCGGGGGTTGGGGCCGACGCTCAGCCACGCCGCCCGGCCGCCGATGACGAGCCAGCCGAGCACGAACAGGACGAGGACGGCGCCCGCGCGGGTGCGCAGCGCGAGGCTGTCGGGAGCGACGGTGCCGTCGACGCGGCGGGGCTTGGTGTCCCGTTCGGCGCGCAGGCGCTTCGTCTGGGCCTGGACGACCCGGTTGCGGCCGGGGGTGCGGTACGGGCCGGAGCGGTTGTGCCTCACGGCTGCTCCTCCGGGGCGGGGGCGCTCTCTTCAGACTCCTCGAGCACCGCCGTCAGTCCCTCCGGATCCCGGGTGACCACGACGACGTGGCCCGGCTCGGGGGCGGCGAGGCCCAGCTCGGGGGCCAGGGCGTGCAGGCGCTGGGGGGAGCGCAGCTCGGCCAGCTCGCTGCGCAGGCGGCGCTGCTGCTCGGCGAGCTCCTGCTCCTGGTCGGCCAGCTCGTCGATCCGATAGGTGATCTGGACCGTCTCCATCTTCGCCCACGCGACGAAGATCAAGGACGCCGCGACAGCGACCGCGCAGGCGACGGCGACCCCCCAGCGGGGACGCATGCGAGCCGCCCGGGAGACGCGGGCCTGGGCGGCGGCCTGGGTGGTGCGGTCAGGCGTCATCTGCGTCCTCCAGTCGCTCCGCGACGCGGAGCCGTGCGCTTCGAGCGCGGGGGTTGCGGGCGAGCTCGTCGGGGCCGGCGACGACGCCCTTGCGGTGGACCAATCGGACCTTCGCCGTGCCCCCGCAGACACAGATCGGGGCGGACGGGGGGCAATGACAGGCGCGCGCCAGGTCGGCGAGGTGGTGCTTGACCGGTCGGTCCTCGCCGCTGTGGAAGGTGATGAGGGCCAGCCGACCGCCGGGCTTCAACCAGCGGACCGCGTCATCGAGCAGACGGTCCAGCTCGCCCCGCTCGTCGTTGACGAGGATACGCAGCGCCTGGAACGTCTTCGTCGCGGGGTGCACCGGGGCGCCGCGGCGACCGCCCTTGGCGCTGGAGACGAGGGCCGCGAGCTGGGCGGTGGTCTGCACGGGGGCCTCGGCCCGGGCGCGGACGATGGCCCGGGCGATGCGCCTCGAGTCCCGCTCGTCGCCGAGCTGGAAGAGGGCGTCGGCGATGTCCCGCTCGTCCATCGACGCGAGGAGCTCGGCCGCTGTGGAGCCGCGGGTCGGGTCCATGCGCATGTCCAGGGGGCCGTCGGCCGAGAAGGAGAAGCCGCGCTCGGGCGTGTCCAGCTGGGGCGAGCTGACGCCGAGGTCGGCGAGGATGCCGTCGATGGTGCCGGGCTCCAGGCCCAGCGCCCGGAGCGAGGCGTCGAGCTCGGAGAAGGGCGCGTGCACGATGTCGATGCGGACGTCGTCGACGCGGTGGGAGAGCAGCCGGATAGCCGCGGCTATCGCTTCGGGATCGCGGTCCAGGCAGATCAGCCGGCCGCCGGGGCCGAGCAGCGCGGCGATGGCTCCGGCGTGGCCGGCGCGGCCGACCGTGCAGTCCACGTACGTGCCGGTGGGCGCCACCGCCAGCGCGTCGATGGTCTCCGCCAGCAGGACCGGGACGTGGACCATGGCCTAGAGGTCCTCGCCGTCGTCGTCGGGATCGAACGCGAGGAGGTCGGGGAGGCCGCCGGACTGCTCGACGGCGGCGACGGCGGCGGCCTGGCGGTCGGCCCAGCGGGAGGCGTCCCACAGCTCCACGAGGCCGAGGTAGGAGACGAAGACGCAGTCCCCGCTCAGCCCGGCGCGGCCGCGCAGCCCCCTGGGGACGAGCAGCCGGCCCTGGCCGTCGGGCTCCAGCTCGGCGGCGCCGGCGACGAAGGCGATGAGGAAGTTGCGCCTGTCGCGGTCGAAGATCGAGACCCCGGCGAACTTGCGCTCCATCTTGCGCCAGCGGGAAGCGGTGAAGCCGAGGAGCGCGCCGTCGTAGCAGGCGAAGACGAGGCTGGAGTCGCTCGATGCGTCCAACGCCTCACGCAGACGCGTCGGGAGCGCCACGCGCCCCTTCGCATCCATGCGAACGTCGAACTGACCCCGAACCTGGAACATCCGCCGCGCCTGGTGGGTCGGAGGACGCCCCGTCCCCACTCTTCCCCACTTCCCGCCACACTACAGGGGACGGATCGCGTAAACAACTGGATATGGTCGGCTATCACATGATAGCCGATCATCGATCCCAGAGGTCTTGGAAGTGCCCCCGGAACGACGCGCGGAACGGCGGCCGTCCGCTCCAGGCCACTTCCGCCTGTGCGTACTTGACTCACTGTGCCGCCCAGGCTTTCTGACCACGCCTCCTCCGTCCCGCGGCCCGATC
>CAYQEG010000054.1:35628-39008 GCA_964416435.1 uncultured Rickettsiales bacterium | reverse complement strand
GGGTTCGTCGCAGTCCACGAGGCCGTCGCCGTCGTCGTCGATGCCGTTGTCGCAGTCCTCGGCGCAGCCGGGGCTGGTCGGGATGTCGAACTCGATCGTGTAGTTGCCGGTGCCGAACCCGCAGTCCACCGAGTCGCCCATGTAGTAGCCGTAGGACTCGAGCACCAGGTAGTAGGTGACGCCGGCGGTGCAGCTGAAGCTGATGGACTCGTCCCCGACGCCGCGCACGCTCGAGCCGGTCTCGCACCCGTAGTAGGGGTCACACGAGCCGTTGAGTACGTACAGGTCCAGGTCGCAGTCGAGGCCGGTCAGCTGGATGGCGACCGGCCCGCTCAGCTGGCAGGTGAACGAGTAGACGTTCTCGGGTCCCGTCTGGATCAACGGGAAGTTGGGGATGCCGCACGAGTAGCACTTGGTCGCGGAGCAGTTCCCGCCCAGGTGGCCCGATCCGGAATAGACCGTCCCGCTGACCGACGAGGAACAGGTCAGCGGGCTGAGCACCGGCACGTTGCCCGGACAAGCGCCGTGCGCTGGCCGGGCGATCAACCCGACCAGCGCGACGGCCATCAAGGTTGCCAGGCTCCCGACGCGATGGGTGGGAGACAGGAACATGGCAACCTCCGTCGTTGGGGTCGATGTGATGCGCCCGGTCGTGGGCGACGTGGCTTGCCCGGGGAACCTGCGAATCGCGTACCAGCCCGGTTCGCCGTCCCAACGCGCGTGCCGCGGCGCCGCGCCCCCTCCCGAGCCGATCCCCTCGGTGGACCGCTGCACCTCGGGGTGTGCAGCGATGCACCACCTGGGCAAGGCCGGTTGCGGGGTCACGGGAGCGGGCGGAAGGTGGCGTCACCGTCCGGCGCGGGACGAGGTGCTCACATGGTCTGGTTGATCGTCGGTGTCGTGCTGTGGAGCGTGGTCCACCTGGGCAAGAGCGTGGGGCGGCCGGTCCGCAACCGGCTGGTGGAGCGGCTGGCCGAGGAGAAGCTCAAGGGGCTGGCGGCGATGCTGCTCCTGGGGTCGGTGGTGCTGATGGTCGTGGGCTGGCGGTCGACGACCCCCTCGCTGATCTACGCGCCCCCGCTGTGGGGCTATTGGGCGGCGCTGCCGGTGATGTGGCTGTCGTTCTTCCTGTTCGGCTCCTCGGGCTCGGCCAACCTGGTGACGCGGGCGACCCGTCACCCGCAGCTGCTCGGCTTCACGTGCTGGGCGGTGGCCCACCTGCTGAGCAACGGGGACCAGCGGTCGCTCGTGCTGTTCGGCGGGCTCGGGGTGTGGGCGATCGCCGCGATGATCGGCATCAACGTGCGGGATGGGGCGCGGGAGGACCGTCCCGAGCGGCAGCCGCTGTCGTCGGTGGCGGGGCCGGCGCTGGGGGCGACCGTGGCGTTCGGGGTGCTGTGGTTCGTGCACCCGTGGATCACCGGGGTGGGGGTGACGCCGCCCTGACCGGGCGCCCGGCGGCCCGCCGTGCGGGCAGGATCACGCGAACAAACCTGCCCTCGGCGCGGGCGTAGAGCCTGCTTGTCCTCAGCGCGGCGCGGCGACGTGTCGTGGAGGACCCGATGAACAAGACGAATCGACCGACCGAGGATCGAGCTGCGCTCGAGCGGTTCGATGCAGCCCTGATCACCCTGTTCGTGGGCTTCGTGCTGGCCTGCGGAGGCGTCGGCAACTTCGACGACGGCGGGGGTGGCTACAACCGCGAGCCCGAAGCGTCGGACGAGCCGGCGGACGAGGAGTCGCCCGACGAGCCACAGGACGACGACGAGCCGGAGGAGCTGGACGACGACGACGCGGCGGACGATGTGGACGAGGAGGAGGAGCCGGAGGACGAGGAGGACCCCGACTGCGAGGGCGCCAAGGAGGTGTCGGTGACGTACTGGCTGTCGGCCGACGACAGCAACTCCCAGGCGGACCCCGCGCGGGTGAGGTTGGTGCTGCAGCAGGGGATCGAGCTGATCGGCCAGCCCAAGGTGCACGAGTTCCTGAACTACTACTCGTTCGACTACCCGCGGACCCACCCCGGCTCGCTGCTGGTGGTTCCCGAGCTGCGGGAGCTCGACGGGGAGCGGGGCGAGTACGAGCTGGCGGTGGGGGTCGTCGCGCCGGTGGTGACGCCGGAGGACCGGCGGCCGCTGAACCTGGTGTTCAGCGTGGACACGTCGGGATCGATGGGGGGCGAGGGGATCGCCTCGGCCCGGGCGGTGATCGAGGCGGTGGCCTCCCAGCTGCGCACGGGGGACATCGTCTCGGTGGTCACCTGGAGCACCGAGAAGACGTGGCCGCTGGACTCTCACGAGGTGAGCGGGCCGAACGACGAGGCGCTCCTCGCGGCGTCGGCGGGGCTGGTCGCCGACGGCGGCACGGACCTGAACCTGGGGCTGACGCGCGCGTACGCGCAGGCCTTCGCGTCGTACGACGAGGGTCGGATCAACCGGGTCCTGCTGATCACCGACGGCGGGGCGAACGTCGGGGTGACGGACGCCGAGCTGATCGCGTCGGCGGCGGAGGACAGCGAGCAGGAGGGGATCTACCTGGTCGGCGTCGGGGCGGGGCAGGGGTTCAACGACCCGCTGCTGACGACGGTGACGGACCTGGGCAAGGGGGCGTACGTCTACATCGACACCCCGGCCGAGGCGGAGGCGATGTTCACGGGGTACCGGCTGCTCGCCAACCTGGAGGTGGCGGCGCGGGACGTGCAGCTGGTGATGACGCTGCCGCCGCGGTTCGTGATGACGGAGTTCCACGGCGAGGGGGACGTCAAGGTGCCCGAGGCGATCGAGCCGCAGCACCTGTCGCCCAACGACTCGATGATCTTCCACCTGGAGCTGGACGAGTGCGGCGCCGAGGGTGACCCCACGTTCCTGTTCGAGGTGACGTACGTCGACCCGATCACGCGGGAGGCGCGGTCCGTGATGGAGGAGTGGACGCTGCAGGGGCTGCTCGCGGAGCCGGCCCCCCGGCTGGCCAAGGCGAGCGCGATCGTGGCGTACGCCGAGGCGTTGGGGGCGGTGCAGGAGCTGCCGCAGAACCTCCGGTACGACTACCTGGCGGGGGTCTACGAGGAGGTCGCCGCGGTGGCCGCGGACCAGCCGGAGGACGCCGACCTGGCGGAGGTGACGGGGCTGCTCGCGCTGTATCGGGACCGGTTCGAGGAGGTCGAGGAGGAGGAGCCGGGAGACGACGACGACTCGGCGGAGTAGGGGGGCCCCGCCGCATCGTGGCGGAACGGCTCGTTCGGGCTCGCTGCGGCGGTCTGCCCCCGCCACATCGGGCCGGAACGGCTCGTTCGGGCTCGCTGCGGCGGTCTCCCCCCGCCGCAAGGGTGGCGGAACGGCTCGTTCGGGCTCGCTGCGGCGGTCTGCCCCCGCCACATCGGG
>CAYQEG010000054.1:35437-35528 GCA_964416435.1 uncultured Rickettsiales bacterium | reverse complement strand
CCGGAACGGCTCGTTCGGGCTCGCTGCGGCGGTCTCCCCCCGCCGCGGCGGGCCGAAACGGCTCGTTCGGGCTCGCTGCGGCGGTCTGCCC
>CAYQEG010000054.1:6210-35337 GCA_964416435.1 uncultured Rickettsiales bacterium | reverse complement strand
TCTGCCCCCGCCGCGGCGGGCCGAAACGGCTCGTTCGGGCTCGCTGCGGCGGTCTGCCCCCGCCGCGGCGGGCCGAAACGGCTCGTTCGGGCTCGCTGCGGCGGTCTCCCCCCGCCGCAAGGTGGCGAAACGGTTCGTTCGGGCTCGCTGCGGCGGTCTCCCCCGCCACATCGGGCCGGAACGGTTCGTTCGGGCTCGCTGTGGCGGAGCCGGCTACAGGCCGAACTCGGCGGCGATCGCCGCGTCGTGAGCGGTGAAGTGCTCGTCGATGGAGAGGCGGATCGTGGCGGCGGTGATGTCGTCGTCGACCTCGACGGCGAGGTCGGCCTCGGAGTACAGGGCGTGGTAGCGCCAGGTGCCGCCTCCCTCGGCGCCGATGAAGACGTCGAGGGTGTAGGTCTGGACGATGATGTTCTGGTCGTTGACGCCGGGGGCCGACTCCTCGATCCAGGACCGGGAGACGAGGGCGCGGCGACCGGTCGGTTCACCGTCGTGCACGACGTCGATCCAGCGGAAGTCCTTCAGCAATTCGAAGTCGACGGTGTACAGCGCGTTGGAGCGGCGGATGTCGTTGACCGTCTCCATCAGGTCGCAGTCCGCCTCGCCGAAGCACTCGGGCTCGTCGGGGGCGAGGAACTCCCGCGTGTAGCTGGCGGCGCTGGGCTCCGCGGGGGACTGGTCGACGACGAGGGTGAACCGGCCGAACCAGCCGACGTCGTGCTCGCTGCGGCCCGCGAGGGCGACCGGGAGGCAGCCGTCGATGGCGACGTCGGGCCGGTCGAGGTCGGCGACGTCGTCGTCGGTCAGGTCGGCCGGCAGGAAGGACCGATCGGCGCGGGGGGCCTGCAGGTCGACGTCCGCGAGCACGACCTCCAGGTTGGCGATGCCGGCGGCCATGACCCGCTCGTCGTCGGCGTCGAACTCCCGGACGAGGTAGCGGGACAGGTCGGACAACTCGGCCGGCGCCTCGGGGGGCGGAGCGCATGCCGTGACGGCGACGACAGTGGCCGCGAGGGGGAGGAGTCGGTGCATCGGGTGGCTGCTCGGCGGGCTTGTAGCCGGTCCGTCCGCCGGTGGCCAGGGCTCGGCGTGCGTTCGAGGACATCGCCCGCCCCGACCGGGGTCGGGGCGGGCAGATGACATGGTGGAGGCGGCGGGAATCGACTTCCCTTGTTAACGCCGCGGCTTTTTATCCGCGGCTTCTCCGGGTTGAACAAACCCCGCTGCGCGAGGCCCTTCCCCGAAGGTCGGCATACATCTTCACCCGCGCCGAAGCGGTGGGGTGCCGGAGACTCGTGGGGAGGTTGTCGCTGGCTTTGGCGCTCACTCCCTATGCTCTACAAGGACCTGCCGCTCAGCAGGCCCTCTCGGTGTTGGCATCTCAGCGTTCACCGATTTTCCCCGGTTCTCGGGACCGTGTTCCCACGGCCCCCGGGCCCGATTGAACCCGCGTCCGAAGCTGCTCAGCCGGAGCGTCTACGTGTGTATCCCGCGTTTGTAGTCTCGTCCTCCGGCTGCCCACGGGCGGGCCACCATTGGACCAGTCCCTCCCTGTATCTCGCCTCACCCCCGGAAGAACGCTGGGGATCGGCCAGCCTGCTGCATTACGCCCGGCCCTCACCCACAGGCGGAAGTGAGGCGGACGGCGCTAGCTAAGCAGCGAGCGCGTAGTTGCTGTTGTTGGCAGCTGTATTGGTTCCAGGTGTTTAACGAGGTGCCCGGACTCCTCGACACGCAACTCCGACCTACCACAACCCCGTCGAGACCAGATCGCCCCCACGTCGTGCCCCGCCTCCAATGCGGGGACTTCGTGGTTGGTCGTCACGCGGGGTCCACAACCCCCGCGCGTACTTCGTTTGTCAGACCAACCTGTCAATGAACGGCCCCGCGGACGGGGCTTTCCCGCTCATGAGTGTAAGACCGGGGGGGATGTAGTCAAACAGCTGACCACGTCCGGCCCGATTGTGACCGCCGCGGTCACACAACGAGACACGAAGCCAACCCACCCGGCGCAGGCTGCCCCGTAGCCTGTACGACGTAGGCCTCTCTTCCTCATCTCCCTGGCCATCGCCGAAGGACTGGCTCGTGCCCTCGGAACCGGGACGTCTCGACTCGACCCCCCCAGCGGACCGGAGGCTCGGGCCCTACCGGCTCGGTCGGCTGATAGGCCGGGGCGGCATGGCGTCCGTCTACCTGGCACGCGACAGCCGCGACGGATCCGAGGTCGCGCTGAAGGTCCTGTCCGTGATGCACGACAACGGACCGGAGCGGTTCACTCGCGAGTTCCGGTCCGCCAGGCGGGTCCTCCACCCGAACGTCGTCCGGCCGCTCGAGTTCGGAGAGGCCGACGGCGTCGCCTACTACACGATGGAGTACGTCGACGGCACGGACGTCAGGCGCTACGTGCTCGGGTTGCCGCCCGACGCCGCCCTCCCCGAGCCCGCCGTGAAGGGGCGCCCCCAACGGCTGGACCCCGAGCAAGCGCGCCGCGCGCTCCGCGCCGCTCGGCAACTGGCCAGCGCCCTGGGGACCCTCCACGCGGTCGGGCTCGTCCATCGTGACCTCAAGCCAGCCAACGTGTTGGTGACACCGGGTGGGACGGTCAAGCTGGTGGACTTCGGCGTCGCGAAGTGGCTGCCGGAGGAGACGGACCTGACCCAGACCGGCGACATCGTCGGCTCCTACCGGTACATGAGCCCGGAGCAGATCACGGGCACCGCGATCGATCACCGCTCAGACATGTACGGCCTGGGGGTGCTCCTGTACGAACTGCTCTCCGGCGCCCCCCCCTTCCGAAGCCGGAGCACCCGGGGCTACCTGGTCCAGCACTGCACGACGCCGCCCCACCCCCTCGCGCGACGCCTGTGGGACGTGCCCCCGAGCCTCGACGCGCTCGTCCTCTCGCTCCTCGCCAAGGACCCCGCCGATCGACCCGACCGGATGGCCTCGGTCGAGCGCGCGCTCGTGCGGTGTCTCGCCGAGCTGGGAGCAGACGCGCCGCCCCCGAAGCCACCGGGGCCTCCGACCCCTCGAGGGTCGATGTCACCTCCGCACGTCGGCCGGCGCGCCGAGCTGGACTCGCTCGTCGAACACATGCTGGCGGTGGCCGGGGGTGGCGTGCGCATCGTGCTCGTCGAGGGTGAGGAAGGCATCGGCAAGACCCGCATCCTCCGGGCCTTTCGGGGGCTCGCCTGGGTCCACGGGGCTCGGGTCGCCATCGGCCGGTGCCACGAGTCGGGGGGCCCGCTGTGCGGTCCGTTCCACGACATCGTCGATCGCCTCGCCGGTCGCCGGATGTCTGCCCAGCACCGGGAGCGGATCCTCGGGCCCGATCGGGCCGTCCTGACCCGGTTCTTCCCCGGCCTCGAACCGCCGGGCCCCATCCCCGCGGTCGGGGACCCGCTGGCCCCCGGGAGCGAACCCGACGAGCGAAACGTCCTCCATCGGGCGCTGTCGGGGATGGCCCGGCGGGTGAGCCGGGACGCACCCCTGGTGCTCGCCATCGAGGACATCCAGTGGGCGGACGAGGCGTCGCTGGCGGCCATCGAGGCGTTGCTTGACCAGCTCGGCGGTGACTCACCCGCGCCGGTGATGATCGTGGCGACCTACCGCGCCGAAGCGCTGGACCTCGGGGGACCGCCGGTGGCCGCGGCCATCTCCCTCCTGTCGCGCCTGCCGGGTGTGCATCGCCTGGCTCTCGGACCCCTGGCTGCTCATGAGGTGGAGGAGCTGGTCCGCTCCATCGTCCCCGAGCCGCCCGACGCGGCTGCGCTCGCCAAGCTGGTTCGGGACGCCGGCGGCAACCCCCGCTTCGCCGTGGAGACCGCGCGGTGTCTGGCTGAGAGCATCGCCACCGGGGAGACGATCGCGGCCCTGCCGGACAACCTCCGGGCCACCTACCTCAGGAGGCTGGACAGCCTGAGCCCCGAGGCCAGCCAGGTGGCTGCCGCGCTCGCCGTCCTCGGCCCCGCGGCGCCGCTGGCGGTGGTGAGAGCGACCACGACGCTGGGGGAGGTGAGCTTCGAACGCGCCATG
This sequence comes from uncultured Rickettsiales bacterium, assembly GCA_964416435.1. GTDB lineage: Bacteria > Myxococcota_A > UBA796 > UBA9615 > UBA9615 > CAYQEG01. Next base: position 31,302 of record CAYQEG010000054.1, on the reverse strand, counting down.
CAGCCTCTGCGTCGCCGCCGGGTGGCGGAGGTCGAGGGACGCGAACATGGCGACCTCGCCGAGCTGTGCAGCGCGGCGCTGCGTGACCTGGTGCTCGAGAGGCTGGCGCCCGAGGACGCCGGCGACCTCCAGCTCCGCTCGGCCAGAGCCTGGCTGGACCACGGCGGCGACGTTGCCTGGTTGTCCAGGACGGCGGCCCACTTCTTCGAGGCTGGCGAACGAGACGAGGCCGTGCCGTACGCCGTCGAGGTCGCCTGGCGAGCTCTCCAGGCGGGGGACGGTGTGACCTCGCGTCGGTGGGTGGCGCTCGTCGGCGAGTTGAACCTCGAGCTGGAGGGGCTGCCCCAGGAGCTGCAGTTCCGGTGGCACCTCCTGCAGTTTCGAGGCCACCTCGACGTGGGGGCCCTGGAGTCGGCGGAAGGGTCGCTGCGGTCGGCCATCGAGCGGGCCCCGGACCCGGAGAGCCGCCGGGTCGCCGAGGGCTGGCTCCCGCGTCTCCACGCCCGCCTCGTCCACCGTCAGAACCTGGAGGTCGCCGCAGCGCGGTGCAAGGAGCTGCTGCGCCTGTCCAGCGACGATGAAGCGGAGCAGGTCGCCCGCGAGGCCCTCGACCTCGCCCGGACCTGCGGGGACGAGGCCGGGCAGGCCGCTCTCCACGCCGACCTCGCCGTCGTCGCGCTCCGCCGCGGCGAGGTCGAGGTAGCCGTGGAGCAGACGGCGACCTCGAACGACCTCCTGCGAGCGTTGGGAGGGCACTGGGCCGATCAGGTCGATCACTGCCGCCTCGCCGACCTCGCCCTGCTCCGCGGATCGCCCGGCGCGGCGGCAGAGCACCTCCGGGTCGCGTTCTGGAGCGCCGAGGAGCGCCGGGATCGTCCCGGCTTCGTGCGGATCGCGACCAGTCGGCTCACCCTCGCCCGGGCGACGGGGAGCACGGAGCTGGCCGAGCAGGTGATGCGATCCTCGACCGTCCCCGCGCTCGACGAGGGGGGGGACGAAGTCTGGGGCCTGTTCCTGTTGGAGCGCGCGCGCTGGCACCGCTCCCAGGCGGACCGGGCAGCGGCGTGGCGCTGCCTGGACGAAGCGACCCGAGCCCTCGGCCTCGCTCCGGTCATGTACCACCGGATGGGGGTCGACCTGCTCCGGGCCGAGCTGCTGTGCGACGCGTCCCAGCCAGCCCGGGCCCTCCCGATCATCGAAGGCGTACGAGAGTCGGCCGCCTCGGCGGGCTACCGACCCCTCCACCTGCTCGCGACCGCGGTCCGGGGCCTCGCCCTGGCGCGCCCGGGACAGGAGGGCTCGGTCGCTCTCGCGCCACCGGAGCTGACCCGGTCGAACGTGCCGCTGGCGCTGACGACGCTCGAGTACGGCGCCGCGGTGCTGGACGTCCAGGGGCACGCCGAGCGGGCCGAGGCATTGCGCCGGCAGGGAGCCGAGCTGGCGCGCCGGAGCGGCTTCGCAGGCTGGCCGGCCTTCACTCCTTGACGAGCTGGTAGCCCACGCCGCGGACTGCGCGGATGAGGTCTCGGGCCCCCGGTCCCAGGCGGGCGCGGAGGCGGCTGACCCGCTGATCCATCGAGCGGTCGAGTCCATCCCAGCGGATGCCCCGCAGGTCTCGGTAGAGCGTCTCCCGGTCGAGCACCTCGCCCGCGCTTCGGGCGAGGAGCGCCAGCAGCTCGAACTCCGTGTCGTTCAGCCCGAGCGGCTCCCCGTCGAGGGTCGCACGCCGAGCGCCGAACGCGATCTCCAGGCGCCCGACCCGCAGGCGCCCGCCGGGTCCGGCGGGGGTCGCTCGCCGCAGCTGCGTGCGCACCCGCGCGAGCAGCAGCCGGGGCGACACGGGCTTGACCAGGTAGTCATCGGCGCCGACCTCCAGGCCGACGATCTCGTCCACCTCGTCGGCCAGGCCGGTCATCAGGAGGATCGGCAGCGCCGGCCGACGCGCTCGCAGCGCGGTGCAGACCTGCAAGCCGGTGGCTCCGGGCATCATCACGTCCAGGATCACGAGGTCGGGCTCGTGGTCGGAGACCGCCTGCTCCACCAGGTCGCCGCGGGACACGCAATGCACGATGAAGCCGTGTTCCTGCAGGACGCGGGTCACCAGTTCGCCGATGGACGGGTCGTCGTCAGCGAGGACGATGACGCCAACAGCTTCCGACTCTCCCACGCGTCGACCTCCGAGGGGATTCTATCCCTCCCGTCGCCGGGGTGACGTCCACCGGCTTTCCAACCTGCGGACTGGCCGATAGAGTCCTGTCATGCGGAACAGGCCGATCGGCAACCCTCGACGTGTCGGCGTGTATCGCCGACTCCGGGTCACGTGACGACCCTGGAGGTCCTTCGAGGCCGGGCCTGCGCGCTCGAGGACGTCGCCCGATCGGATCCGGAGGAGGCGGCGCGGCTCGGCGAGCAGCTGTTCGTCGAGCTCCAGACGTCCCCCCCCGGACCGGAGCGGGACGCCGTCGACTCCCTGATCGGGAGCCGGATCGCGCACGCGATGCGCCTGACCGGCGAGCTTCGCGACGCGTTCGACCGCGGCTTGCGGGCCGACGCGGCGGCGGAGCGGAGCGGCGACCCCGATGCCCGCGCGCTGGCGAGGCTCACCCTCGGTCACGTCTTCTTCCAGTTCGGCCAGTTCGACGAGGCTCGCCGCTGGCTCGGCAAGGTCGCGGAGGTCCCCGAGGCGAAGCACGAGTACGTCGTCCGCGCTCGCCTCAACCAGGCCTCGGCGCTGCGCGCGGAGGGGCGGCTCGACGAGGCGACCGCCGCGTTCGAAACCGTGCTGGCCTTCCGCGGCACGGTGCCACCGGACCTGTGGGGGCTGGTCCTGCACAACGCGGCCAGCTGCTGGAACCAGGTCGGGCGGACGGACGATGCGCTCGAGGCGCTGGAGGAGGCCCGGGCCTGTCTGGAGTCCCTGGAGCGGCCCGATCTCGTCGCCTGGAACGACGCGATTGCGGCCTGGGCCTACGCCCGCCGAGGCGACGCGACGGAGGCGCGACTCTACGCCCTCGCCGTGCTCCGGTCGGCTCCTTCGCTGGACGTCAGGATCAGCGCCGCGCGCGCCTTGGCGATGGTGGCCTGCGAGCACGAACCCTCGCTCCGGCCGGAGGCGCTCGCCCTGCTCCAGCCGCTGGTCGCCGAAGCCGAGGAGAGCCAGGCGCTGCAGCACGCCCGGGCCCTGCACGACACCTGCGCGGCCCTCTGTGAGCTCTCGGGCGACCTCGTCGGCGTGGTCGACCATCTCAGGACCTTGCGTCGGCTCGAAGGGATGCAGAGGGAGGTCAGCGCCAAGCTGCGCCTCGAGTCCGACGAGCTCCGCCTGGAGATGGTCCGGCTCCAGGTCGAGACCGCGTCGCTGAAGATGCACCAGGAGCAGCTGGCGGCGGCCAACCAGGCGCTCGCCGCGAGCGACGCAGCCCGCGCGCGCCTGCTCCGCACCCTGGCCCACGACCTCCGCAACCCGCTGACGAGCCTCTTCGGGGCCCTCTACCAGCTCGACCCCGACCGCCCGCACACCGTCCGGGACCGCGCGGAGGACATCGGGAAGGCGGCGACTCGCCTGCTGGAGTTGCTCAACGCTGCCGTCGAGCCGTCGCGGTCGACCCCGCGAACCGCGGTCGACGCGGTCGGCGCCGTGGGTCGATGCCTGGGAGCGTTTCGCGGCCTCGCGAGCCGCCGCGGTCAGCGGCTCGTGATGGACGGCCCGGAGGATCGGTTGCAGATCCGGGCCGAGCCCGAGGCGATCGCGAGGGTCCTGGACAACCTGGTGTCCAATGCCCTGAAGTACAGCGGAGAGGGCGCGGAGATCCGGGTCGCGGTCCGGGCCACGGAGCGGCGAATCGACCTCACCGTCCAGGACGACGGCCCCGGCTTCCCAGGCCTCGACCCGCAAGACGGTCTGCTGTTCGGCCACCAGTTCACGACGCGTTCGTCGGCGTCGGAGGGGAGCTGCGGCATCGGTCTGCACACCGTCTTCCAGCTCGTCGCGGAGCAGGGGGGGATGCTCGCCCTCGGGAATCGCCCCGAAGGCGGCGCGATCGTCCGGGTGAGCCTCCGCAGGGTGTAGGCGGGCCGCGGCGTCCGAACGATCACCACCTCGACCGATGGTCCTCCACCAACCCCCACGCCTCGTCGATGTGCAGGTCCCCGACGTGGCCGTTGAACGTGCCGAACTTCTGCCGGAACACCGACTCGATCACCACCGCGCGGATGTCCTCCCGGCGCTCCCCCTCGGCGTCGAACTCCAGCTCCACCCGGCCGTCCTCGGTCCCCATCGTCCATGGCCCGTCCGCCGGCAGGTCGAACCGGGCCGGGCTCAGCAGCTCCAGCTCGCCGTCCACCCACAGCGCGCACTCGTGCATCGCCGCGTCGGTCACCACGTTGCTCGTCAGGTTCAGCCCGATCACCTTGTCGCCGCTTCGGCCCACGAACGTCGCCCAGTTCCACCACGTGTTCCGCGGGTAGTGCGCCTTGTGCACGTCGAAGATCGCGAACGTCGTCCCTGGGTCGCAGTCGTACCCGTGCTCCCCGAACGCGAAGCTCCCGCTCACCGGGTGCACCACCTTGTGGGAGTACATCGACCGACCCCGTCCCACCGGCAGGTTCACCACCAACGGCGTGCTCGTCGCCGGGATGTCCAGGGACGCCACCACCCCGGGCCGGCCCCTGCGCGCCGCCAGGTCGATCGCCACCCCGTGGCGGCCGTGATCGAGGTCGTTGTGGATCTCGATGGAGCCCGCGGAGGTGTGCAGCGAGCACCGGTCGTCCCACAGCGAGCGTGACAGCCGCACGTCCAGCCACGGGCTCTGGAAGTGGTGCTCGAACACCTGCCCGGTGCCCCGATCGATCGCCTGCACCCAGCCGAGCCGCAGGTAGCCGACGTGCACGATCGCGAGGGTCAGCGCCGCGTCGGGGTGCACCACCGCGATGTGCTGCCATCGCTTGAGCCGCAGCTTGGCGAGCGGCCCGGGGCGGCCCGGCACCTTCGCGTCGGCGAGGTTCACGTCCGCGATCGGCCCCGCCCACATGCCCAGCGCCTCGACCGCGCCGAACTCGTCGACGAGTCGGTCCGGCGGCGGACCGAGCGCGCTCACGACGTCGGCGTGCTGTCCGCCCATCGGTCCAGCACGTCCCAGTAGGGGCGGACGCTCGTGCCGCGGTGGAACTCGCCCGCGCCGTGGGGGCGCATGCCCACCTGGCCGAACACCACCGCGTGGCCGATCCCGGCGCCGTGCGCGTCCCGGTCGGCCGACTGCTGCAGCTCCGCGAGGCTGCCGCCGTCGTTGCCGTGCAGCTTCACGAGGTCCGGCGACGGCGCGCCGATGACCGCCTCGTACGCCGCCTCCAGCCGCACCAGGTCCGGGTGGTCCGCCGGGCAGCGCCACGGCGGCCGCGCGCTCACCAGGTCGAACCGCGTCGACCAGAGCCTCGCTCGGAGCCGGTCGAGCAGCCACTCGACCGCCTCGCGATGGTCCAGCAGCTCGCGGATGTCGATCCCGACCAGCGTCGTGCTCGTGCGCTCCGGCGGCGCGTCCAGCACCTCCGTCTGCACCCCGTGGGCCGACTGGCCGTCCGCCCAGGCCTTCACCGCCGCCGGGGTCCCGTGGATCGCGAGCCGCACGAGCCCCGACCCGTCGTACGAGTTGAAGTTGCCGTCCCGGCCGATCTCGACGCCGTCGAGGTGCACCGCGCCGCGCCCGAACTCCTCGCTGGCGGCCGCCGCGATGTCCCGCAGTCGCTCGATCAGCGAGGGCTCGTCGACCCCCGCCGCGGCCGAGTGGATCGCCGCCCCCGGCGGACGGCGCGCCTCGACGTGCACCGCGCCGTTCACCGCGACGTCCCCCGCGACGAACGCGAAGGGGTTCACGAACCCGCTGCGCACCCCCGGCTGGCGCGACGCCTTGTCCGCCGGCACCGCGTCCCGGTTCAGCGCCGCCACCGTCTCGCGACCCTGCTGCACCGCCGCCGCGATCCGCCGCAGCGTGACCAGCCCGCCGTCGCTGTCGCTGCCCGAGCGGATCCACCGCCAGGACCGGTTCTCCTTGCAGATCGGGCCGATGCGGGGCTCCGGCTTCATCCACTCCAGCTCGCCCGTGCGCTCGCCCACCAGGGCGAACCGGACGCCGACCCCGAACCGCTCCTGCAGCTGCTCCAGCACCGAGCCGGTGTGGTGGGGCTGCGCGCTGCCGTTCTCCTCGCAGGAGCTGATCAGCAGCACGATCGGCGGCTTCGGCCCGGGCCGGGCCTGGCGCCGCGCCATCCACACCAGCCAGGTCGCGACCACCGTCTTCATGTCCGCCGCGCCCCGGGCGTACAGGTCGACGCCGTCGAGCTTCGGCTCGAACTGGTCGTCCTCCCGGGGGGGCACCACGTCGAGGTGGCCGACCAGCCCGACCACGTCGCGGATCGCCTCGTCGGCGAGGTCGTTCTCCGCGAAGCCGACCACCAGGAACGGGTAGGGCGAGCTGTCGTCCGGCTCGAACTCGAGCACCCCGAGCCCCGCCGCCCGGGCGTACTCCGCCGCCATCGCGTGGGTGCGAAGCAGCGGCCCGAACGCGGTCGCGTCCGCGGGCACCGTGATCCCCGGCAGCGCGCACAGCGCGGTGGACAGCCCCAGGACCTCGGCGACGTCGGCGTCGAAGCGCTCCTTCAGCGCGTCGTCGAAGGCGGGATCCGTATGCAGCAGGCGCTCTGTCATGCGATCACTCCGTCGTCGTGCCCACCCCGGCGGCGCCGCGAGCGACGCGCACCAGGGCCAGCAGACCGCTCAGGTACTCAAAGTCGGCGGACGGCACACCCGGCAAGTCCGCCTCGATCAGGTCCAGCTCCGCCGCCATCGCCGCCCGGCTGCGCTTGAGCAGCATTCGGGGGTAGCTGTCCTGCGGCAGGATCCGCGCGTTGTGACGCAGCTGGGCGTCGATCCCGTACCAACTGCCGAGCTCCCCCCGCAGCCGCGCTGCCGGCGGCAACGCGCGCCCCGCCGCCACCTCCGCGATGAGGGCCAGGTCCTCCGTCCGGTCCAGCCCCTCGGCCAGCGGCGCGATCGCCTCGAGCAACCGCTGCAGCGTCTCCCGCGCGCCGACCCGCTGCATGTTCCCGGGGATCCAGCGCAGCTGGGCGTCCATCCCCCCCAGCAGCATCTCCTGCTCGTTGCTCTTGGCCGCCTGCAGCTCCAGCTCGCCGTACTCCATGTCCTCGACCATCGGCGGCGTCTCGGACAGGTAGATGAACAGCAGCTCGAAGAAGGTGTGCAGCGCCTTGATGTACTCGTACGGCGTCTGCCAGTCGCCGCCCGGCGTGTCCGGCCCGAACGCCGGCGGCGTCTCGAGCGTGCGCAGCTCCATCCGGTTGCGCGGGGCCCGGATGATCCGGCGCAGCCGCTCCTGCCGCCAGTCTTCGACGTCGCGGAACGCCGGGTCCAGCCGAAGCGCGTGGTCGACGTCCAGCGGGCCGTGCCGGAACGTCGCGTGCAACAGCTCCTCGGCCCGCGCGCGCCCGTGCTCCGTGTCGAGGTCGATCGCGAGCGACCGGCAGAGCTCCGCGAAGCTCGGCCCCGGGTCGTGAGGCCCCGGCTGCGCGCGCACCATCAGCCAGACGTCGCGGCCCGACAGCAGCGTGCCGGTCTGGGCGAACCGGCTCATGGTGCGCCGGAAGCTGACCGGGTCCCGGTACAGGCCCGACACGTCCATGATCGTGCGGCCCGGCCAGACGTGCCCCAGCCGCGCGCTCTCCCACGGGGTCAGCGCGGTCCGGTACTTCGCCGCCCCACCCCCGCGCTCGGCCCCGAAGTAGAGCGGCGACGCGGCCGACAGCCCGACCGACAGCGCCCCGCCGATCAGCCGCATGCGGGCCGTCATCTCGATCATCTTCCGGGAGATCTCGCCGTCCCCGGGGTGGCCGAGCCACGGCGTCGAGATGTTCAGGTGGTCGCCCGCCGCGGCGCCGACCTTGTCCCCGTGGACCCCGACCTGGTGCTCGTAGTACAGCCGCTTGAACGGCGTCGCCCTGGCCGACGTGTCGGCCACCGTGATCTGCGGCGGCCGCCACGCCGCCCCGTGCAGCAGCTGGGGCGACATCTCGTCGTCGACGTGCAGCCCCTGAAGCGCGGCGTCGGCCAGGATCGCCATCAGCCGCTGCGCGGCGGCGGTGCTCCGGGGAGAGTGCAGCGGCGGCGGGTTGCACTCCACCGTCGTCTCGGGGATGTCCGGCGTGATCTTCGCCGTCGCCGAGGCCGCCACCGCGCCGCCCAGGGCGGAGACCCAGTCCTTGACCGCCTGGGTCGGCTGCTGGCCGTTGAGCTCGTGCACGACCGTCAAGTGGATCGGGTGGGTGACGATCCCCTCCGTCTCGGCTCCGATGTAGCCGTCGCACTCCTCGATGGAGCGACGGATCTGGTCGATTCGGCGGGTGTCCGTCATGGGCGTCGGTCCAGGCGGGCTGCGGCTCAGCCGGCGGCTTCGGCCAGCATGCCCGAGAGGATGCCTCGCACGCGCGTCACGTCGTCGAGCGTGACCGCGGCGGTGAGCCGGACCAGCTTGCCGGCTTCGGGGGCGGACGAGAACATCGCCCCCGGCGCGCCGACAAGGCCGAACCGGCCGATCAGCGTCTCGATCACGTCCTTGGCTTCGGTCGCGGGGCGACCGTCAGCGCCGCGCACCAGCCCCTCGCCGTCGGCGTCCACGAGCCCGACCGTGCCGTAGAAGGAGCCGCCCACGGAAAGCGGCAGCCCCAGCTCGTCGCAGGCCGAGCGCATCGCCTGGCGCGCCCGATCGAGCGCCGCGTAGCGCGGCCCCATCGCCTCGTGCACCCCCCCGGCGAACGTGTGCAGCGCGTACGCCACCACCGCCTCCTGGGGGCGGGGGTAGGCGTTGCAGGTGCGCATGCGGGTCGCCGCGACGCCGAGCACCCGCTCGGCCACCGACGACTCGCCCTTCGGCGCCATCCACAGCGCCGTGCCCGTCTTGTTCTGGGACGAGGTGACCTTGGTCTCCCCGACCAACAACCCCAGGTAGCCCAGCGCCTCGGGCGCGAGGGTCTGCTCCAGCCAGCCCATCGGGACCGCGGCGGCGTGCCCCTGGGGGCTCAACGGCGAGTAGAAGGCGTCGACGAAGACCGGCACGTCGGCGGCCGCGGCGGTCTGCACGATCGCCTGCAGCTCGGCCCGCTCGACCCCCACCCCGGTCGGGTTGGACGGCAGGATCGGCATCACCGCGATCGGGTCGAGCTCGCGGTCCCGGGCGTAGGCCAGCGCCGCGGCGACCCCCTCCGCGGTGGCCGCGAGCCCGTGCCCCGCCACCGCCGGCATGTGGACCAGCGTGATGCCCCGGTCCGCCGCGAGCGGCCGGTAGCCGGACCACGCCAGGGGGTCGAGGATCAGCGCCGGGCGACCCGGTCGGCCCCGGTCGGCGGCCCGCGCGAGGAGCCCGCGGAACACGAAGTCCAGCGCGGTGCGCCCCGACAGGGTCTGCATGCCCTTGAACGGGGTCGCCTCGATGCCCCACGAGCGCGCCAGCGCGGCGACGACGGGGGGGAACTGCTGCTGGTAGTTGCCGGGGTAGCCGTACGCGTCGCCGGAGGTCTGCCGCAGACCGGTCGCCCCCGCCGCGACCAGCCGGTCCCGCGCTTCGGGGATCCAGGCGACGAAGGCGTCGGCCAGGGGCTCGCCCACGTCGTCGATGTCGCCCGCGCTCTGGTCGATCACGGCGTGGCCGGCGGCCCGGCGGTCCTGGGCCAGCTTCTTGAGGTCGGGCAGCGTCGGCAGCCCCGGCACCTTGGCGGCGACGCGAGGCTCGCGCAGTCCGGGGGAGGCAAGGACGAAACGGTCCATCGCGGCGGCGGAACGGGACATGAGACCACCCGGGGTGCAGGTTCGCGGCGGGAGGCTACCGGATCCCCGGGGGTCCGGCGCTCCCCAAGGCAGGCCTCGCGGGTGTCATCCCCGGCCGCCGCGGGTAGGGTTCGCGTCGTGCCCGGTGGACTCGAGGTCTGGCTGCTCCTGCTCGTGATGGCGATCCTGTTCGGGTTGCCCCGGCTGCAGCGCGGCCTGGAGCGACGGGTCGACGAAGCGAAGCTCGGCCGGGAGACCCTGAAGGGGCTGGCGGAGCGGACCACGATCGAGCCGCTGGAGGACGGGGCGCCGGTCGAGATCCTCGCCGAGTTCGCGCGCCTCGTGAGCCTGCGGGTGCCCCGGTACTCGGTCCAGCGCAGCGCCGAGGCGGGGGTCAACGCCATCGCGCTGCCCGGCGGCACCGTCGTCGTCACGGCGGGCCTGATGAACCTGTACGCCAACGGCGGCATGACCACCGACGAGCTGGCCGGCGTGCTCGCCCACGAGGTCGCCCACATCGAGCTGGGACACAGCCGCGCGCGCGAGGTGCGCGAGACGATGGCCCGCTGGGCCCAGATGGCGATGCCCAACGCGTCGATGGGGATGCTGATCAAGATGGCGTTCGGGGCGTTCGTCGGCGGGCTGCGCAAGAAGGCGAGCCGCGAGGCGGAGCTGGCCGCCGACGCCTGGGCCGCGGCGCTGCTCCGACGCTCGAAGTACGACGACGCGGGCCTCGCGTCCTTCCTCGCCAAGACCGCGGTGATCAGCGCGGGGGGCGGCTTGTGGAGCACCCACCCAGCGGCGGGGGACCGCATCCGGGCGCTGAAGGAGCGGGCATGAGCGACTGGTTCGAGAACGACGAGCTGTGGACGACGGCGCGCCAGTCGATGTTCCCCGGCAGCAGCTGGGAGGCGGCGCCCGGCGAGGTGGCGTCGGTGTTCCAGCTGACCGGCCGAGACCCCCGGGCCGGCCTGTGGGTCCTCGACCTGCCCTGCGGGCCCGGGCGGCACACGCTCGCGCTGGCGCGGGGCGGGCACCAGGTGGTCGCCGTCGATCGCACCGCGGCCTACCTGCAGGAGCTCCAGGAGACGCTGGAGAGCGGCCCCAAGCGCATCGACATGCGGGTCGAGCTGGTCCAGGCGGACATGCGCGAGTTCGTGCGGCCGGGCGCCTTCGACCTGGCGATCAACCTGTTCACGTCGCTCGGCTTCTTCTCGGACATCGAGGACGACCGCCGGGTGCTGCGGAACCTGAAGGCGTCACTCAAGCCCGGCGGCCACCTCGTCGTCGACGTGATGGGGCGCGAGATCCTGGCCAGGATCTTCCAGCCGAGCCGGGTCCAGGAGCTCGACGACGGCACGATGATCATCACGAAGGTCCGCGTCGTGGACGCGTGGCGCTGGATCGAGGGCAGCTGGACGTTCATCAAGGACGGCGAGGTCGCCGAGGTCCCCTGGGGCCACCGCATCTACACCGGCACCGAGCTGGAGCGGGAGCTTCGGGACGCCGGCTTCGACCACGTCGCCCTGTACGGCGGCTTCGACGGCCGCCCCTACGACCACGAGGCGAAGCGGCTGGTCGCCGTGGCGACGGTGGGCTAGCCCACCGTCTCGACCACGTTGCCGTCCCGGTCCTTGATCTCGGTCGGCACCACCTCCAGCACGAAGCCCGGGAGCGCGGCGAACGTGTACTCGCCCCGGCGGGGGACCAGCGCCTCGGAGATCTCCTCCGCCAGCATCGGCGTCAGGCCGATGGCGAGCACGCCGTCGTCGGAGGTGTGCACCCCCGGCGGGCCCGGGACCATCTGCACCGCGGCGTCCTCTCCGAGCAGGGCGAGCCCGCGCTCGTGGGGGATGCGGCCCGGCAGCACCGTGCCCAGCCCCGGGGCCGCGAGCGCGCCGATCGTCAGCGTCGTCTTCTTGCGCAGCAGCCCCGTCGTCTTCCAGCTCAGCTGGTCGACGTGGATGACGCCCGTGCGGGAGCCGTCCGCCGCCCGCCCCGCCTTGGCGGCGGCCACGAACGACGGGTCCTCGGTGCGGCAGGAGCGCCCCAGGTTGGTCAGGAGCAGCGGCTCGTCCCGGGCCAGCACGTCGACGACGCCGAGGGTGTTCCAGGCCTGCGCCCACAGCCGCTCCGCGTCGGTGACGCCGATCAGCTGGATGAACGCGAGCCGCCCGTGGGGGGTGTCGATGGGCGGCAGCCGGGGGTCCTGGGCGAACAGGGCGGAGTGGATCAACGTCTCCCGCTCCGCCGCGATCGGCCCGTTGAGGGGCAGGTAGTCGCCCTCGCTGAACACGTTGCCGCTGCCGAACACGTAGCGGGCCAGGTTCTGCAGCAGGTTCACCGGCCAGACCGGCGGGTCGTGGTCGTCCTCGCCCCGGGCCAGCCGGAAGGTCAGCTCGAAGCCCCACCCGCTGTGCTCGGCGTCGTCGCTCTCCTTGGAGTACAGCTCGCTGAAGCCGTAGGTCACGTAGTGGAAGTGGGGCGGGTCGGCGACCTCGTAGGCGCTGACCCCGTCCAGCGGGTCCGGGCCGCCGAGCCGGAACGAGATGATGGTCCCCCAGTGCTTCGCCTCCTGGTCGCCGTGCAGGCCGGCGCAGGCGCCGCTGATCGCGTCCCAGCCGGGGGCAGCGTCGGCCTCTTCGGGGGTGTTCGCGTCGTCCGTCATCAGGCTCCCCATGTCGTTGGCGGCTGGTACCTTACGTCGCCGTGGAGAAGCCGTCCCCCGAGTCGCCGCCCGCCAGGCGCAAGCTCCGCATCACGCGCCGCCAGGTGCTCGCCGCGGGCGGCCTGGTCGCGGCCGCCGGCGCCGTCGCGGGGGGGCTGCGGGTCGCCTCGTGGTGGGACCGCCAGCCGGGCGAAGGGTTCGAGATCCTGTCCGACGACGAGGCCGCCATCGTCGACGCCATCGCGGAGGCGATGTTCCCCCCCGGCGGCACCCCGGCGCTGTCCGGCAAGGACGCCGGCATCGCCGCCTGGTTCGACGTGGTGCTGGCCCACACCCCGCAGCCGACGCCCAACCTGATCCGCACGCTGATGCATGCCCTGGACGACCAGGCCCGGCTCACCCGCGGTCGGGGCTTCGCCAACCTGCCGCTGCAGGTCCGCACCGCGCGGCTGCACGGCTGGCTGCGCAGCAGCAACCACAACGTGCGCGGCGCCATCGGCTCCCTCGTGCTCTTCGTGTCGATGGGCTACTGCGGCCACCCCGACGTCAAGGAGGCGTGCGGCTGGGTGTGGCCGTGCGGGTTCGAGCGATGAGCGACGCCCCGATCCGCGGCTTCGACGCGCCCCACGGGGAGCGGCTGGACTGCGACGTCGCGATCGTGGGGGCGGGCCCCGGGGGCGGCGCAGTGGCCCGGATCCTGGCGATCGCCGGGCTGGACGTGGTCCAGGTCGAGCAGGGACCCGCCCGCTCCAACTTCCGCCCCGCCTGGGCCCACACCGCCCGCTACCACATGCAGGAGGCAGGCACGATGCTCGTGCAGGGGCCGGTGCCCTTCCCGGTGGCGGCGGGTCGGGGCGTCGGCGGCGGCTCGCTCGTCAACTCGGCGATCTGCTTCCGCACGCCCGACCACATCCTCGCCGGCTGGGTCGACGAGCTGGGCGACGAGCGCTACCGGCCCGAGCGCCTCGCCAGCACCTACGAGGAGATCGAGGAGCGCATCGGCGTCGTCCCGGTGCACGAGGCGATCGCGGGCGAGAACAACATGATCGTCGCCCGCGGCGTGAAGGCGCTGGGCCTCCAGGGCGGCCTGCTGCGCCGCAACGCGCCGACCTGCATCGGCTGCGGCATCTGCAACTTCGGCTGCCCCAGCGGCGGCAAGGCGTCGGTCGACAGGAACCTCATCGCCGACGCCCTCGCGTCGGGGAACCTCCGGATCCAGGCCGACTGCACCGTCGACCGCCTCCTGCACGACGGTGAGCGCGCGACCGGCCTCGCCGGCCAGCTGTTCCACCCCGACACCCAGGCGCCCGGCCCCCGCGTCGAGGTGCACGCGCGCAAGGCGGTGGTGCTCTGCGCGGGAGCCATCGGCACCCCCCGGCTGCTGTGGCACAGCCGCGTCGCCGAGCGGCTCGGCCCGGTCGGCGCGCGCCTGTTCCTGCACCCCGGCACCGGCGTCGTCGGCGTGTGCGACCACGACGTGCACATGTGGCGGGGGGCGACCCAGGGGGCCTACGTCTGGGACCCCGAGAACCCCGACGTGCTACCCCACACGTTCAACGCCCCTCCGGAGGTGTTCGTCGCCCAGTCGGGCCGCATCGGCCTCGAGGCGAAGCAGGTGCTCACGGAGATCAACAAGCTGTGCGGCCTGGGCGTGATGGTCCATGACCACGGCGTCGGCTCGGTCCGCGCGTCCCGCAACGGCCGGGCGAAGCTGCGCTACGTCTGGGACCCCCACGACGTCGAGGTGCTCAAGCGCGGCATCGTGCTGTCGGCCAGGGTGCTGCTCGCCGGCGGCGCCCGCGAGGTGTTCGTCACCGCCTACGGCACGACCCGCCACGCCACCGCCGCCGCCCTGGAGGAGGAGCTGAAGGGGGTGCGGCTCAAGGACATGCAGCTGTACTCGGCGCACCCCATGGCGACCTGCGCGATGGGGGTCGACCCGGCCACCTCGGTGGTCGACAGCCGGGGGCGCGCCCACGGGCTGCGGTCGCTGTACATCGCCGACGCGAGCAGCTTCCCGACGTCGCTGGGGGTCAACCCCCAGCTGACGACGATGACCGTGTCGACGATGAACGCCCGGGCGATGCTCGAAGACCTGACCTGATCGCGCCTATTCCCGGACGAAGATGGCGCCGGTCTGGATCCACAGCACCTCGTCGGAGACGAAGTCCACGGCGACCTCGCCCAGGTAGGGCTCGAGGTGCAGGGGGGTCAGCCAGACCTCGACGCGGTAGACGCCGGGGTCGTCGGCGACGACGTCGAGCGCGCCCTCGGTCCACTCCTGGATGACCGTTCGGCCGGTCTCGTCGGCGAAGTACAGGACCCCCCGCATCTCCGGCGACGCCCCGCTCCGGGGCGAGCGGTCGTCCAGCGTCGGCAGGTCCACGTGCAGCCGGACCTCGCCGTCCGAGAGCGACACCTCGCCGCCGATCTCGGGGATGTCGCCTCCCTGGCGGGCGAAGAAGTCGAAGTCGAGCGGCGTGCCGAACACCTCGAACGTCATGTACAGCCGCGCCTCGCGCATGGCGTCCCGGGCCGACTCGGGGGTCAGCTCCCCGTCGATCCGCAGCCGGTTGTTGAACCAGCGCATCATCCGGCGGTAGCTGTCGATGCGCTCCCCGTCGATCGCGTCGGCGGGGAACACGTTCTGGTGGGCGTCGGTGCCGGCGGTGCTGCCGATGCGCTGCTCCAGGCCGACCGTCTCGAGCATCACCGCGGCGGGCTCGTTGGGCACGACGAAGCCGAGCGGCGCGAGGTCGGGGTGCGGCGGGTCGGTCAGGCCGTGGTTCTCGGGGAAGAAGAAGGGCGCCACCTCGCCCAGGTAGCTGAACGGCTCGAGACCCAGGTAGTCCTCGCGGCTGTTGGGGTCGAGGTTGGCGTGCAGCTGGTACAGCTCCATGCCGTCCAGCCCCAGCGGCGCCATCTCCTCGTAGGTGCGCTCCTCGGTGTGCGCGTGCCACACGACCGCGCCGGCGTCCCGCAGCGCCTGGACGTTCTCCGGCGTCCGCGTCTCGCTCGCGTCGGGCGCGTCGGCCTCCATGCCGAACGGCATCAGGTCGTCCTCGAGCCCCGGCAGCATCAGCGTCTCGTGGCCGTCGTCGCAGCGCAACCAGGCGCCCACCGGATCCCCGGCGTCGTTGAGGACCAGCTCGTCGTCGTTCCGGTTCAGCAGCCGCTCGGGCAGCGTCGCCTCCTCGGCGTGGGTGGGGTGGTCGCTCAGGAACGCGAGGTCGATCTTCGTGGTGCACAGGCCGTAGCGCAGGTCCGCGAGGCACTCCTCGTCGGGCACGCCGCCGGGCTGGGGGTTGCCGTCGCAGGCGTCGTGGCTCCAGTGGCTGTGCAGGTGGGCGATGACCCGCAGCTCCCGGAGGCCGCGCACCCGGCTGTCCAGCTCGGGGTTGCCCCACGCCCACTCGATGGGCACGAAGGGCTCGGGCTCCTCGGGCGTCGGCGGCGGTCCGCAGCCGATCCACGCGCCCGCGACGGCGATCAGGAGGAGACTTCGAAGTCGCGCCGCGACATCACCGCGGCCACCAGGCAGAGCAAGCATGCGGCGATGTTGCCTGCGGCCCACGGCCCGCGCCAGGGCGCAGACCGCCACGTCAGCTGCACCTCGTGCTCCCCCTCGGGGAGCGGGAGGCCGATCCAGCCCGGCGTGAGCATGAAGTGGTCGGCCGGCCGGCCGTCGACCGTCGCGCTCCACTTCGGGTGCCAGGAGGTCGCCACCATCAGCCAGGCGTGGTCCCGATCGATGCGCGCCCGGACCGTGCGGTCGCCCGCTCGCTCGCCCGGCTCGGAGCTGAGCACCTCGCCCATCTCCCGAGCCGCCGGGAGGTCCGCGAGCAGGGCCGGGTCCCGATCGGCGATTCGGCCGTGCCGGCGGTACGAGCCCCGGTCCGGTCGCGCCCCCACGCCGACGTCGATCGTCGGGTACTGCCGGCCGGCGTGCAGCCCCTGGGCGAACCACGCGACCGCGAAGCCGTCCAGGTCGCTCCCGTCCGCCTCCACCAGCAGGTCCGAGCGCACCACCGCCGCGTCGGTGATCGCCACCGGCTCGTCCCCGTCCAGGGTGGACGCCACCCCCGCGGCCAGCCGGTCCCCCGCGTCGGCCCCCCCGCCGGCCACCTGCTCGGTCCAGTACATCGCGAACTCGAAGGTGAAGGCGTAGTGGAACAGCGGCCGGCCGAACGTGGGCAGGCCGTTCCGGCGGAGCCACGCCAGGCGCGTGGTGCCGCCGAGGCCGTGGTCGGGCAGCGCCAGGGCGACCCGTCCGTCCGCCGCCGTCGCCCGCTGGAGCAGCGAGTCGAGCTGGGGCCGGGCCTCGTGCAGCGCGGCCTCCGCGTCGGCGCGCTCCTGCCGGTCGCCGGCCCCGGCGACGACCTGGCGGAGCACGGCGAGGGCGACCACGCCGGCGAGCACCCCCAGCCGCGGCTTGAGCTCCAGCCGGGGCAGCGCGGAGGCGGCCGCCGCACCGATCGCCGCCGGGGCGAGCAGGTGGAGCCCGAGCAGGTAGCGGTGATCGTGGAACCGGCCGACCACCGGCAGCGCGTTGATCCAGCCGCCCCAGGTCTCCCGGCCCGCGAGCAGGAGCAGCGCAACGACGGTGCCGACCGCGACGCCCCGCACCTCGTTCGGCTGGTCTCTCCACGTCCAGCCGATCCAGCCGAACGCCCCCAGCAGGAGCAGCGACCACGGCACCGGGATGCCGCCGTCCAGCCAGTAGCCGGTGAGCAGCCGGCCGATCACGGCCAGGATCCCGACCGACCGGGTCTGCTCCGGCGCCATCTCGATGGCCGACGCGTTGGTCGCCGCGAGGTCGGCCGCGAACGGGACCAGGAAGCCCGCGCTGAGCACCGCGACGCCGATCCCCGCCGCCACGAATCGCCCCAGCCGCTTCGGCAGCTCCCCGACCGGCCCCGCCGCGCAGACCACCGCGAGGCTGAGCAGCGCCAGCACCCACGCGGCGGGCAGGCTGCTGCGTACGACGAAGGAGCCGAGCACCGCCGCGAGCAGGACCCGCCCCCAGACCGGCAGCCGCCCGAGCCCGCCGCCGGACGGCACCGACGCCGCCACCCACGCCGGCAGCGCGACCAACGCGAACGCCACGCCCCACAGCTGCCCGAACAGGCCGTGCCCGCCGAACCCGAACTCCAGCGGCGTGCCCCCGAACCCGTCGGCGCACCGGGCGGTCGCGAGCACGACCGCGGCGAGCGACGCGGCCAGCGGCTGCAGCCCCAGCCAGCGGGCCCCCAGCCAGGCGAGCAGCGGCAGCAGCGCGACGACGAGCAGGTTGGCCCACCCCAGCGCGGCCCAGGGGTCGACCCGGGTGACGGTCGCGACCGCCGCGGTCCACTGGTGCGGCAGGTGGGGGTACTGGTGGAAGACGGGGTAGCCGCCGTTGAGCTCGGGGAACCAGGGGTCCTGGAACGCGCCCCAGCCGTCGGCCTGGAGCGCCGCGGCGGACCGCTCCACCAGCTGTCCGTGCAGGAGCAGGTCGTTGTGCACGGGGTCGACCGCGCCGGCGCTGAGCGCCGCCCCGAGGTTCACCACGAGGGCGAGGGCCAACAAGACCCCCGGGAGTCGACGCACGTCCATCCGCCGCGATCGTACACTTCCGCCCGATGCGACCCGCCCTCCTGCTGTCCGCCGCGCTGCTCCTGAGCTCCTGTTTCGCCTACGTGGTCCCCAAGGACCCGATCGTGCAGACGTCCGCGGACTGGCTCGGCCCCGACCGGGGCAACGGGATCACCTACTCGGGCGAGCCCACGGTGTCGTTCCCGGTCCTCCCGTTCCGGCTGTGGGGGCTCGACTTCGAAGAGGAGATGCTCTTCGAGCTCGCGACCCACCCGCTGTACGCGATGATCGAGATCACCCGCGTGCGCACCCGGTTCGGCGAGGAGGCGTGGTTCGCCCTGGTCAGCGAGCGCAGCGGCTTGCAGCACGTCGTCGTCGGCTCCACGCGGGCGATGGAGCTGGCCCGCACCTTCCCCGCCCCCGTGCACGACGGGCGGCTGCGGGTCATCCGCCTCGCCAGCGACACGCACCTGGAGTACGACACCGCGTTCCACCTCCCCAACGGCGAGCTGGTCCAGGCGTCGGTCACCTCGAAGCTGCACGGAGCCCCGCCGCCCAAGCGCAACGGCAACGCGATGAACCACAGCGCCGACCGGGTGCTCGCGGTGCTCGACCTCGAGGAATACAACTGGGGGCGCGCGGCGGTGTTCATCGAGGGGGACCGGGTGCCGGTCCGCCAGGTCGTGCCGCTGCTGCCGCTGGTCTGGCGGCTCGAGCAGACCGCCGGCGGGCTCAGCTGGGGCGGGGTCAACCTGGCCGAGGGCGAAGGCGACGTCGAGCTGGAGCTGACGCTGGACGACGTCGACGGGCCGATCCCGTTCCGGTGGGACGAGCCCGGCGGCGGCACGCCGCCCGATCCCAAGGAGCGGCATCTCGTCGGGTCCGACCGGCTCATCGACCACGTCTACCGGTTCCGCAGCAAGGGGCCGAACGGGCTGGAGCTGATCGGCGCCGAGGTGCGCCACGGCACCACGTCGGTGTTCGACGTGCGCTTCAACCCCCCGCTACCCGACCTGCGCTACCCGGTCACGGGCGACCACGTCTCCCAGATGGTCGCCGGGAGCAACGGCATCGAGGGCTACATGGTGGGCACCGTCAGGGTCTACAGCGACGGCGATCGTACGGTGGTCGACGTGCTGCCCCAGCACCCGTTCTGGACCTGCGAGCGACCCCTGCGTATGCGGGTGCAGCTGGTCGACGGCCGCGCCCGGCTGCGAGCCGAGATCACCCCCGAGCTGGCCGGCGGCGGCGCCGGCCGGGACGCCTGCTTCGAGCAGGACCGAGAGGCTGGATACTGATGCGACGTCTCCTCCCCCTGTTGACGGTGGCCTGCTGCCTGCCGCTGACCGGCTGCCCCACCAGCCCCACCTGCACGACGGAGGCGGCGCTCTCGGTGCTCGTCACCGTGGTCGACGACGCCGGGGCGGACGTGCCGGAGGTGGAGGTCTTCTACGACGCCGGCGACGGCGAGCAGGCGTGCGAGGACTTCTCGGACGGCACGTTCGGCTGCGGCTGGGAGGTCGACGGCGACATCACGGTGACCGCGCGCGCGGACGGGTTCTCCGACGCGACCGACGTCGTGACCGTCGGCGCCGACGAGTGCCACGTCATCCAGGAGTCGCTGACCCTGACCATGGCGCCGATCGTCCCGGCGCCGTTCGATGAGATCCGGGTCTACGTCCACCAGCTGTTCGACTCCCAGGAGGACTGCGAGGAGGCGCAGGCGGCGGGGGTCAACTGCATCCAGACCGTCGAGTTCTGCCCCGACGGCACCGCGTCGATGATCGTCACCGACATCATCAACGCCGGCGAGTACGGCGTGGTCGGCGACACGATCGAGACGACCTGGGGCTCCGGCGACGTGCCCGGGGAGCTGAGCTTCACGATCGTCAGCGACGACGAGCTGCTCGACGGCGCGTGGGGGCTGGACTGGATCCGCTCGGACGAGGCGATCGACCAGATCACCGGCTGCCCCTGATCGGGGGGCGGCTGACCGCCGCGTCGGCTCAGGACTCCTTCGCCACCGAGACCGCCCCGGCGGCCCCGTCGGCGACGCTCAGGCCGCCGTCGCCCTCCGGCTCCGAGACGGTCAGCCGACCTTCGGCCTGGACCCCGCGGGCCTGCATCACCAGCCGCTTGATGTCGGGGGACGGGTGGTCTGCCAGGGCCGTCAGCGCCTCCTCGCAGGGGGTGGTCTCGCGGTGACCCGCGATCAGGAGCGACAGCGCCCGCGCCTGCACCGCCACCTCCGAGTCGGCGCGCGCACGCTGGGCGAGGGCGCGCGCCACGCGCCCCGCGGGGGCCTGCAGGCGCCGGGCTATGTCGACCGCGGCCCGGGCCGTGTCGACGACGAGGTCGAACCGACTCAGCGCGCCGGCCTGGCGGCAGTTCACCACCACCGCGCCGTCCCGGATCATCACCGCGGTGTCCGAGGCGTGCTCCATCAGGGCCGCGCGGGTCTCCTCGTCCAGCAGCGCGAGCGCCAGGTCGGCCGGCCCGTCCACGTGCCAGGCGCCGTCGAACAGCGAGTCGCCGGTGGCGACCGTGTCCTTGACCGTGCCTCGCAGGTCGCGGTCGGCCAGCCGCAGGTCCCGCGCCACGTTGCCCGTCACCCGGGCGGTCAGGAACGTCGAGCGGTTGTCCCCACCCCCGGACCGCTTCACCTCGACGTGCAGGTCGTCGACCGTTCCCCTCAGCGACGGCCCCGCGCCCCACATGCTGGTCGAGTGCACCGGCAGACCGAGGTCCTCGCTCGCGAGCGTCATCGCGTCGAGCTGGGCGCGGTGGTTGCGGCGCACCATGAAGACCACCGGTGACATCAACACCATCAGCGCGCCCAGCGTCAGCAGCAGCTCGCCGGGACCCATCAGGGGATCTCGATCTGCAGCCGCAGGTACTGGGTGTTGAGGTTCACCGGGTAGTAGTCCCAGATCCAGTTGGCCGGCGATCCGGGCGGGAACGACGACGGCGCGTTGCCCCAGGGGGAGGTGCCGATCGGGCCGATGACGTTGGCGTTCTGCCAGGCCGTGTCGTCGAAGCCGACGGCGCACCAGCCGCCGCGGGTGTCGTCGTCGGCGGCCGGGTTGGGGTCGAACTTCCAGCTCGCGTCGCTGATCCACATCGAGCCGTCGGACAGCTCGATGTGCGCGATCATCGCCGTGATCACCTGCCCGGTGTCCCAGCCCCGGATGCCGATGACGTGCGACCCGGTCTCGACCCACACCTCGAACAGCGCGCCCACCGGCCACGAGGTGCCGCCCGGGGTCATCGCGTTCTCGTCATCGAGGCACCACTCGAAGTCGTCGTCGCCGCTGATCCAGACCTGCATCAGCCAGTCGGTCAGCCCGTCGCAGTCGCTGTCGACGCCGTCGACCTGGACCGTGGAGCCGGGGTGGATGTCCGGGTTCGTGTCGTCGCAGTCGTTGCCCTGGCCGATGCCCTCGGGCGGCGGGTCACAGGCCCAGAACGCGGTGGCGGGGTCACCCCAGCCGTCGCCGTCGTTGTCGAGGTACCAGTCCTGCCCCAGCCCCTCGTCGGCCTGGCCGTCGCAGTTGTCGTCCGCCCCGTTGCACTCCTCGACGGCGCCGGGGTGGACCGCCGGGTCGTCGGGGGCGCAGTCGTCGGCGTCGGGGGTGCCGTCGCCGTCGGCGTCCGGCGCTTCGTCGTCGTCGTCCGTGACGTCATCGTCGTCGGGTGCGATGTCGTCGTCGTCCCCGGCCACGTCGTCGTCGTCGTCGCTGAATGCGTCGTCGTCGTCCTGTTCGATCAGCGCCACCGGGTAGCACCCGACGGCGAACAGCAGCAGGAGGGGGAGGAGCCGGCTCACGGCCCCATGGTAGCGCGGCCGCTCAGATGAACTTGAATCGCATGCCCGCCCGGAGGTCTTCGGTCGCATAGAAGGTGTCCCTCCAGCGCACGCCGCCCTGACGCCAGCAGATCCAGCCCGAGCGCGCGAACATCCAGCCGAGCAGCACGATGGCGACCGGGTGCAGCAGCGCCGGCCACGGGGACATGCCCATGAACCGGTTGACCAGCGCTTGCTGGAGCAGGCCGAAGGCGTAGGCCGAGACCGCGAGGATCGGCAGCCACGACGGCCCGCCGGGGATGAGCCCGACCAGGGGGGACAGCTCGATCGCCGGCCCCATCACCGAGATCGCCAGGGTGCGCGCCAGCGAGTAGCGGCCGAGGATCGAGAAGCCGGCCTTCTCCTGGCCGACGACCATCGAGCGGACCGTCGGGTAGAAGGTCAGCTGCACCAGGTCGTGGCCGTTGAGCACCTCGACCCGCCCGCCGGCCCGCTTCATCACCAGCCCCAGCCCCATGTCGTCGGCGATCTCGAGCTTGATCCAGGCGAACCCCTCGCTCCGCTCCAGCACCGTCCGGCGCGACAGGTTGAACGCGCCGACCCCCGCGGACCGCTCCTTGGTCGGGTCGGCGACCTCCCAGGGCTTCACCCCGCCGACCACCAGCCGCCCGAACAGCCCGACGCAGGCGTCCAGGACCAGCCCCGCCGAGAGCAGCCGGGGCAGCGCCGTCACGTGGTCCCGCCCCCGGTCCTCCGCGTACGCGACCGCCTTGCGCAGCGCCCCGGGGGCGAGGTGCACGTCGGCGTCGGTGAACAGCAGCCAGTCGCCGTCGCTCGCCTCCAGCCCCCGCTGCAGCGCGTGCACCTTGCCGAGCCAGCCGTCGGGCAGGTCGGTGACGTGCACCGCGACCAACCGGTCGTCCTCAGCCGCGACGCGGTCGACGAGGTCGGACGTGCCGTCCGTCGAGCGATCGTCCACCACCACCACCTGCAGGTCCGGGTAGTCGCTCGCGAGCAGGCTGCGCAGCGCCCCCTCCATCGTGTCGGCCTCGTCCCGGGCGGCGACCACGATGCTCAGGCGGGGCCAGACCGCCGGCTCGGGCGCAGTCTCCTCCGAGAGCACCGGGAGGGTGCGCCCCGCGAGCCAGCCGACCAGCGCCGAGAAGCACCAGTACAGCGCGCCGAGCACGCAGACCGACGTCAGCGCCCAGGCGAGCCAGCCGCCCGGCATGTCAGTCCGGGTCGCAGACGCCGTCGCACGGCATCACGATGGGGCCGTCGGGCGTCAGGAACGTCTGCACGATCTCCATCGCGGCGGGCGACAGGATGACGTCTCCGTGCCCGCCCGCGTCCTCCGTCGGCGCGACGTTCCCCTCGGGGTTGGGGGGATCGCCGACGTCGATGGTGATGTAGCCCGAGCCGTCCCACGGCGCCTCCACCACGTCCATCCCCCACGGCTCCCGGACCGAGCCGGAGATGACCGGCACGTCGGCCATGCGCATCGCCAGGTCGGTCGACAGGTTGGGCACCTGGGCGTCGTTGAGGGCCGCGATCGACAGCAGCGTCTTGGGGCCGAAGTCCTCCAGCCCGTCGGTCGCGTACGGCAGGTAGGAGGTCGGCTCCGCGAAGTCCCAGAGCTGCTGGGCCAGCGTGAGCAGCACCGCCCGGTCGGTGCGGTCGGGGTACCACCCCTCGAAGATCCCGAGCAGGCCGCTGAACGCGATGCTGCGGTCCATCATGAACGAGAAGGCGGCGCCGTTGACGACCAGCAGGCCGCGGTCGATGTCCGGGTGGATGGTCAGCAGCGTGCCGCCCAGGATGCCGCCCTGGGATCCGCCGACGAAGTAGTGCTCGGTCGGGTCGATGACCGGCTGCTCGTCCACCACGAACGCCTCGTGCTCGGCGCACACGCCCGTGAACGTCCGCCCCATCGCGATGAAGTTGATCATCCCCTGCTGCATCCGGTCGGTCACCGCGATGAACTGGTTGGGGTCCTGCAGCGCCGCGGCGACGGCGAGCAGGTCGGACTGGCTCATGCCCGCCCAGTCGGTGCCGACCACCACCATCGACGCCTGCTCCGCCAGCGCCCGCGTGCGGTCGGAGCTGACCGTGCCCTCCGCCTCGCCGAGCAGGCCGTGCCCGAAGGACACGATGGGGCGGGGCACGGGGTCACCCTCGGCCGGCCGGCCGACCGACTCGGGCACCAGGGCGGTGAACGCGACCTCGCGGTCCTCGACGAACTCGGGGCGGCCGTCGTCGCCCCGCACGAACAGCGCGGGCGCGGTGGGGGAGTCGGTGTAGGACGGCACGGTGAAGGTGCCCCGGATCCGCCGGAACGTGTCGTCGGCGAAGTCCTGGTCCACCGAGTCGACCGTGCAGCCGAGCCCGTCGGGCCCCAGCCGCTCCAGCGCGTCGGCGCGGATGTGGAGCAGGTCGCCCCGCAGCGCGCTCGCCGAGGCGGTGTGGAAGGTCCACCCCTGCTGGAGCGACGTCCGCTCCACGCCGGCCGCCTCGAGGGCCGCCAGGCCCGCCTCGAAGCGGGCGCGGCGCCCTTCGACGTGCTCGTTGTCGGTGATCACCCCGTCCCGCAGCGCGGCGAACGCCGGGTCCGCCACGAACGGGATCCCCCCGGCGTCGGCGAGGTCCCGCCAGGCGACGATGTAGGCGCGGTCCTCCTCCAGGACGTCGGCCGGACGCAGGTAGACCACGGTGCGGGTCGGGTCGTCGGACTGGGCGTCGAGCTCGACCCAGTGGGCGATCCGGGCTCCGCTGGCGACGTCCAGGAGCACCGTCGGGGAGTCGTCCTCCAGCGAGCGCTCGATGGTCGTCGCGCCGGCCGCGTCGCCGAGGTCCGGCGGCGCGTCGAACATCGTCATCAGCTGGGACGCCGGGGAGTGGCCGTCGAGGATGCGGAACGGCGCGGGGTCGAGCTCCGGCGCGGTCTCGTGGTGGGGGACCGCCTGGGGGGTGTACTCGACGTGGAAGCCGGTGACCGTGTCCTGGTCCTCGGCGAGGAAGCCGTCCGAGGGCCACGGCAGGATGCACAGCCGCGGGTTCAGGTCGTCGCAGCCGGGCTCGTGTTCCAGGTGGATCGGATCGACGGCGGCGCTGTCGTCGTCGTCGGTGGCGGAGTCGTCGTCGTCGTAGTCGGTGTCGCACTTCTCGGTGGTGGCCCACCCCTGCTACTAGTGCGGGGAAGCGGCGTGAAAAAAGTTT
>CAYQEG010000054.1:0-6200 GCA_964416435.1 uncultured Rickettsiales bacterium | reverse complement strand
GCGGTGGGGCAGCCCAGGAGCAGGGCGAGGCCGATGAACGAGCTGGCTCGGAGGTGCATCCCGACAGGCTACCCCGCCGTCCGCTGAGGAGGACCTACTTCGGGGCGAAGGGCGGGACGACGAACCAGACGTTGCTGATGCCGAGCACCGCGTCGTTGCCGCGCATCGACGCCTCGACCACGAACACCTGGATGTTGGCGGTCTCCTGCACGAAGTCGTTCTCGTTGGGGGTCACGTCCCAGCAGACGCCGAAGCCCGGGAGCACGTCGACGTGGCCGTCGTCGTAGCCGTCGGAGTCGAGGTCGATGGTCGTCAGGCCGGGCTCGCAGTCGGGGGAGCCGTCGCCGTCGATGTCCGTGGCGGCGAGGTGCACCTCGACCCGCTGGATGAAGGGGAGGCCGTCGCCGTCGTCGTCGGGCAGGTCCGTGAGCACGACCTGGGTGTCCATGTCGATGTCGTCGATCAGCTCGAGCACCGCCGCGCTGATCTCGTCCACCACCGCGGCGTCCCCGCCGGCGCGCACGAACGGCTCCCCGGCGCTGTCCACCGATCCCGCGGCGAGGGCGAGCGCCTCGAGCGTGCCCTGGGGGTCTCCTTCGCTCTCCACCTCGGCGTTGATACCGATGTAGGAGACGTTGGCCAGGGCGAGCGCCTGGCCGGCCGACGCGGCGGTGGACGCGCAGGTGTTGCAGCCGTCCTCCTCGTCGGTGATCTGGATGAGGACCCGGACCGAGCCGTCGCGGAAGGAGGGGCAGCCGACGCCGCCGGTGGTGCAGCCCTCCAGGTCGGCCGGGTCGCAGGCCGACGGGTCGGCGATGCACTCGGCGGACTCGAACACCCGCTCGTCGCCGCCCATGCCGGTGGAGCCGGGGATCGAGTCGGCGGTCGCCGAGGCCGACGCCTGCACGCTCAGGTTGTTGACCGTCGGATCCGGGAAGTAGGGGAGCCACTCGAACGGCGGCTCGTCGCTGCCCCCGAACTCGCCGCTGCCGCTCCACAGCGACGGCACGCAGGAGTAGATGACCGGGTCGTGGATGCAGGCGCCATCGAGGCTGCAGACCTCGTCGCTGGCGCACTCGGCGTCCTCGAGGCACGCGTTGCCGGTGCCGCCGCAGGTCAGCCCGTCGACGATGTCGACCGCGGCCTCCTTCATCGCCGAGATCTCCGCCCCCATCGAGCCGGTGTGGTCCATGAGCACGTACAGGTCGACCAGCTGGTAGTTGGTCGTCGCGCCGATCGTGTTGACCTCGGGGTAGGTCGCGCCTCGGGAAGAGGCGACGAAGACGATGTCGCCGTTGTTGGCGGGGTTGTCCAGGAAGTCGTTGGGGTCGGTGCCGAGGGCCTGTTCGATCAGGTCGGAGGTGCCGTCGCTGTCGGTGTCGTCCGAGTAGGGGGACGTGCCCGCGGCGGCCTCGAACTCGTCGCTGAGCAGGTCGTCGTCCGAGTCGACGTCGAGGTAGTCGGGGATGGTGTCGCCGTCGAAGTCCTCGGTGCCCTCCTCCTCGTCGGGCAGCGTGTCGTTGTCGCTGTCGGTGTCCTGGAAGTCGGGGGTGCCGTCACCGTCGCTGTCCAGGGGCGGGGTGTCCGGGTCGTGGTCGCCCGCCTCCTCGTCGTCGGGGATGCCGTCGCCGTCGCTGTCGTCGTCCTGGAAGTCCGGAGTGCCGTCGCCGTCGGTGTCACCTTCGCCTTCGTCGGCGTCGCTGATGCCGTCGCCGTCGGTGTCCGGCGGCGGGGTGCCGTCGTCGTCGTCGTCCGCCGCGTCGTCGGCATCGTCGTCGTCGTCAGGTGCGCCGTCGTCGTCATCGTCGACCGCGCCAGGCGGACCGCCGAGGTTGCCGTAGCAGCCGGACAGGAGGAGGAGGAGGAGCGAGAGCAACGCCAGCGGCATCAGACGGATCATGGGCACTCCGAGCGTCCCGAAATATACCGATGGGTCGATTGCTGTCGAGCAGAACCGTGTCGGCGCGGGCGACTGTCCCACGATGTCTCCGGGCCTTGCAAAAACCCCCGACCCGTGGCGAGAATGTTGGTGGGTGGCCGAAAGGCATGCGTTGGGAAACGCACCTCGAGGTCCTGACGGCGGGACGATGTCCGCCGCGCGAGTGAGGGCACGGGTCGAAGAGCTGATGGCTGCCGATGGGTATCGGCGTGGCCTGAGCGTGGCCGACCGGGAGCACGTCACCTACACCGCGGAGGTTCGGCAGCAAGCCGACGCCATCCGGTGGGCGTTCCTGCCCCGGCCGGGCGACGAGGTCGCCGGCACCTGCCTGTTGCGGCCCATCGAAGGCGCCCAGGGGGCCTGGCTCGCCCACCGCAACCACGACGGCGCGACCTGCGTGACGCGAGTCTTCCCGATCGACCGGCTGGAGGAGCCCGACGCGCTCAACCGCTTCGTCATCGGCTTGCGCACCATGCGCCTGCTCCACCGGGCGGCCGTGCCGTCGTCCCGGGTGATCGGGGTGCAGCGGGTCGACGAGTCGCTGCTCGCGTTCTCGATGCCGTTGATCCGCGGCGGCGACCTGGGCCGCAGCCCCCACCGCTTCTGGCGCCCGCGCAAGCGGCTGGACTTCCTGTCCAGCCTCGTGGAGGCGGTCGCCCATGTGCACGGCGCCGGCCAGGTGCACGGCGCGCTGCGCCCCTCCAACGTGCTCCTGCCCCGCTCGGGCAGCCCGATGCTCAGCGACTTCGGCGCCCCGGGCGCCGCCGACCAGGTCTCCCGCTGGGTCTTCGCGCCCCCGGAGCTGCGGGTCCCCGGCCGGGCGCCGACGCCCCAGGGCGACGTCTTCGCGCTCGGTCAGGTGGTCTGCATGGTGCTGTGCGGCCTGGCCCCCGGCCCGACGCTCGTCTCGGACATCGCTGCCGTGAACGTACTCAAGCTGCCTCGCAAGCTCAAGGAGGTGGTCCAGCGCTCGACGAGCCCGGACGTGGCGGTCCGCTACCAGACCGCGGGCGAGATGCTCGCGCGGCTGCGGGCGGGGTCGGGCCGATGGGCCGCCGTCAAGCTGTCCCAGGCGGGCCTGGAGCCTTGATCAGGGCTCGCGTCGCCGGCTGAAGGGGAGCAGCAGGAGCGGGAGCAGGGCGGCGCCGCCGCCCGCGCAGTCGCAGCCACGGTCGTCGCCCCGGCCGAGGGTGCGGGTGCCGGCGCTGTCGTCGTCGTCCGCCGCGTCGTCGTCGTCGTCCGTCGCGTCGTCGTCGTCGTCCGCGCTGTCGTCGTCGTCGGTGGCGTCGTCGTCGTCGGTAGCGTCGTCGTCATCGCCCCCCGGCGCCTCGCCGACGAGCAGCTCGGCGTCCACCGCAGCCACGACCGCGCCCCGCCAGCTGTCACCGCAGTCCCCGCCCGGCGAGTCGGGCACCGTCCCGGTGATCGTGCCGGTGATGGTCGCGCCGGCGACCCACGTGCCGTCGGCCGATGGGTGCGACCCATCACCCTGGTACAGCCGGTCGAAGCAGGAGTCGGCGGCCAGCGGGTCGCTCCCGGTGGCCACGATGCCGTCGTGGATGCCCTTGAAGGCCAACCCCACGGGGGCGATGTAGGCGGGCCGCAGGTCGGTCGAAGCGGCCGCCGCGTAGCGTCGGTAGCCCTCCTCGAGCCGGGCCTGCATCTCCGTGAAGTCGGGGAACAGCCAGTCGTTGTCGGCGTCTCCGGCGCGGCGCCCCCAGGTCATGAAGAAGACCGTGTCGGGCCCGCCGGGGGCGGCCTGCGCCAGGGTGTCCAGCCCGACGGCGGCGTCCAGGCTGTCGTCGTAGTCGGGCGCCATGTCGTAGAAGCCGGGGATCTGGCTCTGCTCCTGGATCACCACGACGTGCCAGCCGTCGGCGTCCGCGGTCAGCCAGCCGCGGAGCTGGGTGTCGCCGTTGGTCCCGTCGGCGTCGGCGAGGTGCTGGGTGAGTCGCCGGCCGCCCGGCGCGTGGGCTTCGGTGCGGGCGTCGGCGACGGCGGCCTGGGCCTCCACCATCCCCTCCACCGTCGCGGCGAGGTTGTTTGCCGCGGTGTAGCTGTTGCCGATGAACAGGACGTCCAGATCGGCGGCGGGCGCGACGGTGGGCAGGAGCAGCAGAGCGAGGCAGGAGAGGGCGATCCGGGTCATGGCGGTGGCAGGGTAGCCGGCCGGCGCTTCGTGCTTCTCAAAGAAAAGAGTTGGAAGCGGTCGGTCCGGTGCACAACGTGCGGCCGGGAAGCGACAAGGAGCCCGAAGTGCGTCTGAACATCGCCGCTGCTGTGTGCGCGGCCCTGCTCGTCCCCGCGACCGCCTCTGCCCAGGGCGGGCCGGATGCGTTCGGCTACACGTGGGACTTCGTCTCCGTCGACTTCGTCCCCCTGGCTCCGAGCCTGGGCACCGCGGTCGGCATCAACAGCGATGACGCCGAAGCGACCGTCGCGCTCCCGTTCTCCTTCCCGTTCTACGGCACGAGCTACGGCTCGGTCCGCGTCGCGGACAACGGCGGGCTGATGTTCAACCTGTCGGGCAGCCTGTCGTGGGGCAACCAGTGCCTGCCGGCGGTGTCCGCGTCCTACCCCGACGTGGCGGTCTACTGGGAGGACCTGCGCAGCGACCTCGGCGACGTGCGGTCCTGGCACGACACCGCCAACGGCCGGTTCATCATCAGCTGGGAGGACGTGCCGCACTACTACCAGTCGACGGGCACGGGAGCGTACTTCCAGGCCCACCTGTACCCCTCGGGGCTCATCGAGTTCCACTACCAGGGGCTCGACTTCGGCGGCACGTCGTACGACAACGGGATCTCGGGCACCGTCGGCGTGCAGGACCAGTTCGGCGGGACCGCCGCGTCGGGCAACGCGCTGCAGGTCAGCTGCAACAGCGCCGGCACCGTCGGCCCGGGGGTCGGCGTCGCGGTCGGCTCCTGCTTCGACGACGACGGGGACGGCTACACGTCCGATACGTGCGGCGGCGACGACTGCGACGACGGCGCCGCCGACGTCTACCCCGGCGCCCCGGAGGTCTGCGCCGACGGCATCGACCAGGACTGCGACGGCCCCGACCTGGCCGCCGACGTCGACGGGGACGGCTTCGGCTACGACGTCTGCGGCGGGGACGACTGCGACGACACCGACGCCTCGATCAACCCCGACATCGACGCCGACGGCGACGGCGCCGATGCCTGCGTGGACTGCGACGACGACGACGCCTCGCTGAACCCCGGGGTCGACGGCGACTCCGACGGCAGCGACGCCTGCGAGGACTGCGACGACGCCGACGACACCGTCTACCCCGGCGCCCCCGAGCTGTGCGACCTGCTCGACAACGACTGCGACGGCGCGGCGGGCAGCGCGGCGGTCTACACCCCGGCGGCGGACACCAACAGCCAGACGGGCACCGGCTACTTCCGCGGCGGCAAGTTCCAGGCGACCGCCGACGCGAACATCGCCAGCTTCGCCATCGACATGCAGCCGACGGCGGGCCAGACCCTCTCGTTCGGTGTCTACGAGGCGTCCAGCGAGGGCGGCACCTACGTGCTCATCGACAGCGCCAGCTACGCCGCGGGCAGCGGCGACCGCGACTGGTGGTCCAGCGGCGCCCTGGGCACGCCCATCGTGGGCGGCAACTGGTACGCGCTGGGTGTCACGTGGACCGGCTCGGCGACGGTCTGGTACCGCAGCTCGGCCAGCGCCAGCTTCCCGTACGTCGCCCCTTGGGGGCTGCACGAGGGCGGCGCCTCCTCCAACAGCTTCGGCGGCGCCCTGCTCGGGACGTACGGCTTCGCGACGAGCGGCACCTCCTACTCCATCGAGGTGACGAGCGACGGCTACGACGAGGCCGACCTGGACGGCGACGGCGTGGCCGGCTGCGACGGAGACTGCGACGACGACGACGCGCTCAGCTACCCCGGCGCGGCCGAGATCTGCGACGGGGCGGACAACGACTGCGACGGCGTGGTGCCGACCGACGAGCTCGACCCCGACGGCGACTTCTCGTTCGCCTGTGACGGCGACTGCGACGACAACGACCCGACCGTCTACCCCGGCGCCCCCGAGCTGTGCGACAGCGAGGACAACGACTGCGACGGCGTCGGCGACGGCAGCGACGACGACGGCGACGGCTACGTGGCGTGCGAGGACTGCGATGACGCCGACTCCACCAGCTACCCCGGCGGGGTCGAGGTCTGTGACGGCGCGGACAACGACTGCGACGCCTCCACGTCGGCGGCCCTGGACGAAGACGACGGCGACGGCGACGGCT
>CAYQEG010000053.1:0-39030 GCA_964416435.1 uncultured Rickettsiales bacterium | reverse complement strand
CGCGGCCGGGTTCACCGCCGGATCGCCGTCGTCGCAGTCACCGTCGCACGAGGTGTAGCCGTCGCCGTCGACGTCGAAGCCTTCGTCGACGTCACCGTCGAGGTCGTTGTCGAGGCCGTCGCAGACCTCCTCGCCGCACGCTGAGGCGTGGTTGAGGTTGAAGTCGCCCTGGCCCGTCGCCGTCAGGGAGCCGGAGGCCGGCTGGGCGGTGACGGTCCACAGCATCCAGCCGGAGGAGCCGAACGACGCGTTCTTGCCGTTGGCGCCGTCGCCCACCTGGTAGGCCGGGCCGGTGCGGACGAGGTCCACGGAGGCGCCGGCGAAGTTGCCGGTGCCGGTGAGCGTGCCGCCCCAGGAGGTGTAGTACCACCAGGTGCTCGGGTCGACCGGACCGCCGTTGGCGGCGTAGGCGGACGCGTAGAGCTCCATCTTCGGGCTGCCCGCGCCGGCGACGTCGGTGCGGCCGGAGAAGGTCACCTCGACGTCGAAGCCGTTGCCGGGGCTGCTCGTGCTCTCGACGTGCCCGCTGAGGGTCGCGGTGCCGGCGTCCTCGTCCTCCACGAAGGTGCCCGCCGGGTCGAAGACGAAGTCGGTCCCGATGCCGGGCATCCACAGCGCGTGCAGGGCGGGCGCTCCGCTGTAGGCGCTGGGCAGGGCGCGCGTGGCGTCCCAGAGCCCCTCGTCGACCAGGCCGTCGCAGTCGTTGTCGACGCCGTCGCAGACCTCGTCGGCGCCGGCGTTGACGTTGGCGTCGTTGTCGTCGCAGTCGACGCAGTCGGCGTAGCCGTCGCCATCGAGATCGTCGGAGTCCTCGTCGATGAGGCCGTCGCCGTCGTTGTCCAGGCCGTCGCACTCCTCGTCGCAGTTGGGCTCGTGGTCGACGTTGATGTCGCCCTGGCCGGAGGACTGCAGGGCGGGGCCGCTGCTCGGCTGCGCGGTGACGTTGTAGGTGAGCCAGCCCGAGGAGCCGAAGTTGGTGTTCTTGCCGTTGGCGCCGACGCCGACCTGGTACGAGGGGCCATAGCGCACGATGTCGATCGACGCGCCGGCGAGGTCACCGACGCCGGTCAGCGTGCCGCTGAACGCCTCGTAGTAGTGCCAGGTGTCCGGGTCGATCGGGCCGCCGTTGGAGGCGTACGCCGACGCGAGCAGGGAGGTGTGGGGGCTGCCCGACGGCGTGCCGTCGTTGCGCGCCGAGAAGCTCACCGCGACGTCGAAGCCTTCGCTCGGGTCGAGGTCGTTCCAGACCGTGCCGGTCAGCGTCGCGGTGCCGTTCGCCTCGTCCTCGAGGAAGACGCCGGGCGGGTCGAACGAGAACTCGGTGGAGATGCCGGGGAGCGTGATCGAGTGGCTCGCGGCGGCGGGGCGCACGGCCGGGTCGTTGACCGCGGAGGTGGTGTCGTACAGCGGCTCGTCGACCT
This sequence comes from uncultured Rickettsiales bacterium, assembly GCA_964416435.1. Taxonomy (GTDB): domain Bacteria; phylum Myxococcota_A; class UBA796; order UBA9615; family UBA9615; genus CAYQEG01. The sequence goes on along the minus strand of CAYQEG010000053.1, from coordinate 37,609 downwards.
CGCCGTCGCAGTCGTTGTCGATCCCGTCGCAGACCTCTTCGCTGCCCACGGTGACCGAGGCGTCGTTGTCGTCGCAGTCGACGCAGTCGGCGTAGCCGTCGCCGTCCAGGTCGTCGGAGTCCTCGTCGACGTCGCCGTCGCCGTCGTTGTCGATCCCGTCGCAGACCTCTTCTTCGCCGCCGACGCAGACCCGGAGGTTGTCGAACGCGCCGCTGCTGTAGATGTCGTACATCACGTGGTCGACGCCGCAGATCTCGTACTCGACCACCTCGACGCCGTTGTTGCCGACGCCGTCGACGTCGACCCACAGGAGCGTGCTGCCGGAGGGGTCGTAGTGGATGATGTCCGCGCCGCCCTCACCCGCCTCGACGTCCACCGTGGTGGCGCCGAAGACGCACGTCGGCTCGTCGAAGAAGAGCTCGAACCAGGCGCCGTTGGCGTCGTCGTCCGGGACGTCGATGAGGCCGTCGCCGTCCGCGTCGACGAAGTTCTCGGCGCTGATCATCAGGTTGCCGAGGGCGGTGTTGTTCTCGCCGGGCTGGCCCAGTCCGCCGCCGGAGCCGTTGCCGGGGCCGCCGAAGTCGGAGTTGGGGGTGCCGAGGTCCCAGTCACCCCCGGTGGGGTTGCTGCTGTCGAACGCGATGGGGAGGCCGTACGACGACATGTTCTGGGTGTTCCAGACGACGATGTCGATGCCGAAGCCGCTGTACGCGGAGCTCAGATCTTCGCCCGCTTCGATCGCCCGACCGTCATCGTCGACGTCGAAGTCGAGAACGAGCGGTCCGGACGGGCACGCCTGCGCCTGCGCGTCGCTGGGGAGCGCGACTGCGACGGCGATAGCGAGAACGGGAATGAAAAGAGCGGCCACTCGTTGGCTCATCCGGGTCATCTGGGCTCCCCAAAGGCAGAGGGGTTGGCAAGGACGCTTCTCTGCCCACTTGCAAGCTACCAATGTCAGGCGTCTGTCAAGAGGATCAAGTTGATCAAAAAAGGGTCAATTTCGACCGAATCCCCCTCCGATCGACGGACGCCTCCCCAGTAGGGCTCCGTGGAGGCAGGTAGCGGCTGACCGGTGGGGCGGCGGGTCGCGCCAGCCATCGGCCGCCAGCGCGAGGAGCCGGTCGCGCTCGACCCGCCAACCGCACTCGAACGCCTCGACGACTTCGGGGGGCTGCTCGATCCCGACCCACCAGGCGAGGTCGGGATCGCCGCCCGGGTCTCGGCCCGTCGGCACGATCGTGCGGGCGACGCCGGCGCCGACACCCACCGCGAAGGCCTCCGGCCGACACCACGAGTCCGGCTGGCGGAGCGGCTCGTAGGTCCACCCCAGCGGCTGGGACCAGGCCCCGTAGGAGACACACAGCGAGTCCCGCTCGGCCGGGCTCAGGTCGGCGTCGTCGATCTTCAGCCGGTCCTCGGGCACGTCGTCGAGGAGCCGGATGAAGCTGCCGAACAGCACGCCCCGACGCCAGGCCGCCGACCCGCCCCGGGACGTCCGCCAGGTTCGCTCGGCCCACGCCAGGTCGATGGGCCCCTCCTTGGCGCGACGCTCGGCGTACTCCCGACCGGCGCCCTCGACGAACCAGGGGCGGAGCGCGGCGGGCACGTCGGTCTGCGTCGCCACGTCCGCGTCAGCCTCCTGGCGGATCAGGGCGCGACCGGCGAGCGTCGCCAGCTCCCACCGGTCTCCCGGGTACCGCTCCGCGAGCTCGAGCAGCGCCTCGGGACCGCGACCGATGAGGACGTCGTAGCCGAACGCCTGCCCCGAGAGCACGTACGCGGCCCGACCGTCCGCCCAGGCTCGCTGCTCGGGCCCCGCCGGCGACCAGGTCGCGGGGCCGTAACGCAGCCCCATCCCGGCCAGGAGGATCAGCCCGGCGGCGGCGGCCGTCTTCGCGCGTACGCGTTGCCCCCCGAACGTGGAGCCCGCGGCGACGGCCCCGGCGAGCGCCAACCAGGGCCAGATCGGCATCACGTAGCGGCCGTGGCTCAGGTCCAGCCCCGACGCCAGGCAACCCAGCAGGTGCACCCCCAGCCCCAGGCCGATGGCCCGCACCGCGAACCGGTCGACGCTGCGCAGCGCGAAGGCGGCGGCCCCGAGCAACAGCAGCAGCCCGCCCAGGTACATCCACCCGGCGGACCCGGGCGTGCTGAGCCAGGGGGCGTCCGGCCCGTCCGCCCCCGGGTAGCCCCACATCCGGGGCAGCGCGACGGAGAACAGCTCGGCGACGCGGGCGACCAGCCCCGGCCCCTCCCCGCCGCCGTCTCCCAGGCCGCCGGGGTGGGACCAGTAGCCACCGACGACGAACTGGGGCGCCATCGCGATCGCGAACCCGACCGCGCCGGGCACCACGACCCGGCGACCGAGCGTCCACGCCGCGGCGACCCCCATCCCCGCGAGCACGAGCACGGAGTCGAAGTAGAACCAGACGCTGAGCCCCGCCAACAGCCCCGCGCCGACCGCCCAGGCGCGGACCTCGGGCCGGTCCTGGGCGCGCAGCAGGCACAGGAGCACGCCCGCCGTCAGGAGCCCCGCGTCGATGTGAGTGACCCAGCCGAAGTGCGACGCGTCGACGACGCTGGGCGGCGGGAGCGCCCACAGCAGCCCCAGGACGAGCAGCCCCGGCGTCCCCGCGAGCCGCACCGCGAGGAGGCCGAAGAGGGCGAGCATCGCCACGTGCCACAGCAGGTTGCACCAGCGCAGGGAGCCCCGGGTCGAGCCGTTGACCGCGAAGACGGGGGCGCAGGCGGCGCCCCAGATCACCGCGCACCCCTGGTGGATCTCCGGCAGGTACTCCAGCGGGTTGCCCGCGAGCCCGTGCACGAGGTGGTGGGGGAACAGCCCGTAGTGATGCTGCTCGGCCGAGCCCCACCACAGCTGGGTGCCCATCGCGGGCAGCCGGACGAGCACGAAGACCAGCAGGACGGCGACGAAGAGCAGCGCGGTCACGCCGCGCCGGGGCGCCGGCCGCGGTCCCGTCACGACGACCGTCGCTCCTCGCGGAACCGCCGGAAGGTCTCCGTCGGGTAGAAGCTGTCGCGCCACGTCAGGCCACCGCGGGCGTAGCCGAGCAGCGTGCCGCGGAGCATCGCCCAGCTGAAGATCAGCGCGCCGGCGGGGTACAGCAGCCCACCCCACGGGCTCCGGCCGTTGCCCGCCAGGGCGAGCATCGAAGACCCCAGCGCGACGACGCACGTCGCGGTCGCGAAGGCGAGCCAGCCCGTCGTCGGGGCGAGGCCGACGAGCAGCCAGGGGGCGAACTCGAAGGCGGGGAAGGCGGCGGAGACGACCAACCCCTGCAGCAGGTTGAACCCCGCCGACACACCCCAGGCGTTCTTCTCGGCGCCGACCACGAAGTCCCGGGGCGTCGGGTAGAGGTCGACGCTGAGCGCGCCGGCGCCGTTGAGCGCCGTGCAGCGGGCGCCGGACCGCTTGAGCATCAGCCCGAGCTGCAGGTCGTCGTCGATGTCGAGGCGGATGTGTCGCAGCCCCGGGCTCGCCTCCAGGGCCGAGCGTCGCACCAGGGTGAACGCGCCGACGCCCACCCCGAGCCTGCTGGCGGGGTCCTCGATCTTCTTCGCGTCGAACACCGCCCAGAGCACGCGCAGGAAGAGGGCGTGCATACCCGCCATCCACGTCCCGGCGGGCAGCATCGTCGGCATCGCGGGCACGACGTCCAGTCCGCGCTCCTCGGCGTACCCGATGACCCGCCGGAGCGTGCCGGGGGCGACGAGCACGTCGGCGTCGCTGAACAGGATCCACTCGGAGTCGGCGGCGTCCACGCCGATCTGCAGGGCGTGGACCTTGCCCACCCAGTCGTCGGGCAGCGCCTCGTTGTGCACGACGGTCAGGCGCGGCTCGTCGGCGGCGAGTCGATCCGCGATGGCTCCCGTCTCGTCCGTCGAGCGATCGTCGACGAGGACCAGGCCCAGCGCCGGGTAGTCATCGGCGAGGCGGCTGCGGATCGCTCCTTCGAGCGCCGCCGCTTCGTTCCGGGCCGGCATCACCGCGAGCACCGTCGGCCAGGTGTCCTGGGCGGGGAGCGGCAGGTCGGTGATGCGGCGGGCGGAGCGGAGGTTGCGCACCAGGGCGACCGCGAGCCCCCACCAGGCCGCGCAGAGCAACCCCAGCAGCCCCAGCACGACGACCATCACAGCACCTACGGCAGGGACCCGAGCAGCAGCACCGACACCTCGCCCGACGGGCCGGCCGCGGCGATCTCGATCGGCTGCAGGTAGCCGTCGATGTAACGCAGCGCCCAGGCCGCCGCGAGGAGCAGCGCGCCGGCGGCGGAGCCGGGATCCCCCAGCGGGGTCCACAGGTCGAAGTCGCCCGGTCCGTCGGGCAGGCGGGTGCCGCGCAGGACCGTCGCCTGCTGCTCGCGTACGCCCAGCTCGCGGGCCTGCATCCAGACGTCCGCGGTGGCCAGGTCGATGGCGTGCTCCACCCCGTCCGGCGGCCACGGCGCGCAGCTCGGCTCGGCGTCCCGGGGCAGCGCGGCCATCCGGCTGGCGAAGCCCAGCACGCCGAACTCGCCCCTGTCCCCCGGCTCGAGCTTCACGAAGGCCGCCCCCTGGGACGGCACCACCCGGCGGTCGCCCTGCAGCAGCCCGTGGCGAGCGAAGTGCAGGAGCGCCTCCACCGTCACGAGCGAGTCGGCGCCCCCCGCCAGGGCCATCTGCAGTCGGTCGGTGCCGACCGCCCGCGCGGCCGAGCCGACCGCCATCAGCGGCCCGGCGGCGCCCGCCTCGAAGTTGTCGTTCGGGCCCTGCATGTCCAGCTGCTTGGCGGCGAACGCGAGCACGTTGTTCGTCAGGCTCTTGACCAGCCACAGCGGGTTGAGGAGATCCTGGCCCTGCTCGCCGAACCGCTGCATGTCGAACTGCTCGTCGACGATCGACGTCTCCACCGCCTCCCGGAACGTCCACTCCTCGTCCACCGGCACGCCGCAGCCGGTGTACATGCCGCGGCGGGCGGGGCTCGGCTCGAACGTGATGGTCTCGTCTTCGGCCGCGCCGGCCCCCCACGCCTCGAGCGCAGCGGCGACGCCGAACTGCACCCGCGGGGTCATCAGCTTGATCGCCTTGCGGTCGGGAAGGTGCACCCGCGGCTTCCAGAACGGGACCTCGCCGCCCTGGTCCGCCGGGAGCCACGGCTCCTTCAGGCCGGTCAAGGGGCCGATGAGGGACCGCCGGCCCCCCTTCCACCAGTCCAGGAACTCGTCGAGCGTGGCGCCGAACGGCCCGACGGCCCCGACCCGGGTGACGGCGACATGACGCAGCGCGCCGGGCAGATTCACGGCGTCCCTCCCGGACGCCGCCCGACGGGCGCCCTGGCTTCGCGGCGGGCGTGGAGCTCCGACTCCGGTCTCCGATTCACGGCGCACCTCCGAGGACCAGGGAGCAGTTGACGCCCCCGAAGCCGAAGCTGTTGGACAGCACCACGTTCAGGTCGGCGGGGCGGGCCTCGTGGGGGACGTAGTCCAGGTCGCACTCCGGGTCGGGCCGGTGCAGGTTGAGCGTCGGAGGCACGATCCGATCCCGCATCGCGAGCAGGCAGAGCACCGCCTCCACCGCGCCGGCCGCGGCGACCGCGTGGCCCAGCGCGCTCTTGCTGGAGCTGACCTGGGGCACCGAGCGGGACCCCTCGAACACCCGCTTGATGGCGAGGGTCTCGGTCGCGTCGTTCAGCGGGGTGCCGGTCCCGTGGGCGTTGATGTAGTCGACCGCGTCGACTCCGACCTCCGCCGCCATCAGGGCCGACCGCATCGCCTGGATCGCGCCCCGGCCGTCGGGGGCCGGGGCTGTCGCCCGGTGGGCGTCCATCGACGTGCCCATGCCGAGCACCCGACCCCAGCACCCGGCGCCGCGGGCCCGGGCGTGACCCGCCTCCTCGAGCACGAGCACCGCCGCCCCTTCGCCGATGACGAAGCCGTCGCGGCTGGCGTCGAACGGGCGGGAGACCTCCTGCGGACTGCAGTCCTGGCGCTCGGAGAGGGCGCCGAGCATGCCGAAGGAGAGCACGCCGAACGGGTGGATCATCGACTCGTAGCCGCCGACGAGCACCACGTCGCACAGGCCGCGCTCGATCCACCGCGCCCCCAGCCCGATCGCCGTCGCCGACGCGGCGCACGCCCCGTGGTTGACGAGCGACGGGCCCCGGAAGCCGATGCGGCGTTCGATGCGCTGGTTCACCCGGTCCGTGAAGTGACGCGAGCGCCACCGGCTCGGGCGACGCAGCCGCTGCGCCGCGGCCGCGTGGTCGTAGGTGCCGTCCTCGCGCAGGCAGCTGAGCAGCTCATCCTCCGCTTCGCGCACGGGGGTCGAGACCAGGCCCGACGCGAGGTGGCAGCCGACCCTGCGCGGGTCCGCGGCGACGTGCTCTCCCCCGAACGCGTCCCGAATCGCCTCCAGCGCGGCGAACAGGCCGAAGTCGGCCTTCAGATCGGCGACGTCGCGGTCCCAGCCGGGCACCCGGCAGCAGGCGAGCACCGGGAAGTTGCTCGTGTCGAAGCTGTCGGCGAGCGGCACCGCGCCCGAGCGGCCCTCGCGCTGGGCCTCGGCGACCTTGTCGACGTCCGTGCCCAGCGCCGACGCGACGCCCAGCCCCGTGACCCAGACCCCGTGCTTGCCCGAGCTATGCGACACGGCGCACGCTCCGGGCCGCTCGGCTGCCCATGCGCTGGGGAGACGGCCGCCCGATCACCACCGCGGCGAGGTCACCGGCGAGCCCCGACGCCGTCACGAGCACCCGCTCGGCCCGCCCGGTGCGCACGTACTCGGCCGCCAGCGCGGCGTCGAACAAGCCCTGGGCCGCGCCCATCCAGCCCGTCCGGTGCCGGGAGGACGCGACGAGGTAGCCGCCCGTGGGAAGCGCCCCGCGCTCCGTCTCGTCGCACTCGCCTTCGCCGCCTTCGGTCCAGAAGTCAGCCAGGCAGAGGTCGAGCTCCCCGCCCGCCGCGGCCACCACCCGCTCGTACAGCGACGCCCGGAAGCGGCCCCCGTCGTCGACGTCCCCGTAGCCCTCCTTCGTGGGCTCCTGCCCGGCGCCCCACGCCAGCACCGTCGGACCGTCCCCGTCCGGCAGCAGGAGCAGCGCGGCCGCCCCTTCGGCCGGGGCGAGGGTCGGGACGACGCCCGCTTCGACCAGCATCTGGGCGCGGAACTCCTCGACCTGGGCGTCGGTGCCGAGCACCAGCGCGGCGTCCGCCTCGGTGTGGACCAGCGCCTCAGTCGCCTCCCCGAGCGCGGCGAGGCCGGCCGGCGGCGAGCTGCCGAGCGCCAGGTGCGGCCCCTGCAGCCCCAGCGCGGCGCCGGCGTGGAACAGCGACATGTTCGGCAGGATCCGCAGCGGGGCGAGCGGGTTGTACAGGTCGCGTCCGGACCCGAAGAGACGGGACACGCTGACGTGGGCCGGGTCCTCGGGGTCCCGGGACTCGGCCAGCATCTCCACGTGGTCGGCGAGCGAGCTGACCTCGTAGCCGGCCGCCGCCCAGGCGCCGAACCGGAACGCCGCCACCTGGAGCCGAGCGCAGACGTCGGTGCCGCCGGCCGCTTCGACCGCGGCGTACACGCCCAGCTGCGCCTCCCGGCTCATCAGCTTGACCGCCTTGCGGTCGGGCAGGAGCTTGCGCGCCACGAAGTCGGTCACGAGCCCGGCGTCGGACCGCGGGAACGAGGCGGCCGGCCATCGATCGTTCGGCTTCAGGCCGGTCGCGGCGTCTTCCCAGGCCGCCAGGGTGGCCTCCGCGCCCAGGCCCAGGGGCGTCGCGAGCCCCACCGACGCGATCACCGCCACGAGGCCGCTCCGAAGGCGAGGGTCGCGTTGCAGCCGCCGAACCCGAAGCTGTTGGAGAGGGCGACGCCGAGGCCGCCGGGGACCGTTCGAGCCTCGCCGGGCACGTAGTCCAGGTCGCACTCGGGGTCCGGCCGCTTCAGGTTGCGGGTCGCGTGCACGACGCCGTCCCGCAGGGACAGGAGCGAGACGATCGCCTCGACCCCGCCGCAGGCGGCGACGAGGTGGCCGATCATCGACTTGGTCGAGCTGATGGCCACCTGCTCCGCGTGTGGCCCGAGCGCCCGCCGGATGCCCCGGGTCTCGCTGACGTCGTTCATCGGCGTCGAGGTGCCGTGGGCGTTGACGTAGCCGATGTCCTCGGGCTTCAGGCCGCCGTTGGTGAGCGCCGCGGTCATGCAGATCAGGGGGCCGCGGCCGTCGGGCGGCGAGTCGGTCACCCGGTAGGCGTTGTTGGACAGGCCCGCGCCGAGCATCCGGCCGAGCACCGGGGCGCCCCGGGCCTTCGCGTGCTCCTCCGCTTCCAGGATCAGGACGCCGGCGCCCTCGGACAGCACGAAGCCGTCCCGGGTCCGGTCGAACGGGCGCGACGCCCCGGCGGGGTCGTCGTTGCGGGTCGACAGGGCGCCGAGCAGCGAGAACCCGCTGACCATGAACGCCTCGACCAGGGTGTCGGTGCCGCCGCAGACGGCCATGTCGGCGCCCCCGGTGCTGACGAGCCAGAACGCCTCGGCGATCGCGCCGCCGGCCGACGTGCAGGCGGTGCAGACCGTGCGGACCGGCCCCGCGGTGCCGAGCGTCGACGCCAGGATCCGCGTCGGGTTGCCCGGCCGCATGCGCCGCGCCTCCCCGACCGGCACGTGGGGCACGACCGGCTCCAGGTTGCTCTCGTGGCGGAACGCGAGCGTGCGCTGGGCGACCTCCTCCAGGAGCTTGCGGCCGCCCTCGCTGCCGAGGCAGAGCGCGACGCGATCGGCGGGCGCGAGGGAGGTGACCCCCCGGTCGTCCCCGCCGGCGTGGGCCCACGCCTCCTGCGCGGCCCCCAGGAGCAGCTCGGTCTTGCGGTCCCACTGGTCGACGGCGGACCAGCGGTGCTTCGCCTCCGCCCACGGCCCGACCAGGGTCGGCAGCTGGTCGATCTCACCGGCGAACCGGGTCTCGAAACCCGACGCGTCGAACCGGGTGATGTCGCGGACGCCGCTGCGCGAGCGGAGCAGCCCGTCCCACGTCGCCTCGACGTTCGGCCCCAGCGGGGTGACCGCGCCCATGCCGGTGACGACGACCTTGCGCATGACGACTCAGTCCCCCTCGGGGCGGGCCGACGGGGTCCACGGCGAGCCCATGCGGACGAACTCGTTGCGCTCGTAGTTCTCCAGGAACTCGCGGTCGCCGTCCGCCGGGTCGCCCTCGGGCGAGAAGACGAACATCAGCTTCATGTTGGCGTGTCGCACGCCGTCGACCTTGACGTTGGCGCGGCAGATCGCCGACTCGTCCCGCAGCTCGACCAGCTTCGCGTCCAGCCCCACCTCCAGGTTCGGGCCGACGAACCGGCGGAACTTGCTCTCCTGGATGATCGACAGGATCGGGAACACCCAGACGAAGCGGTCCTCCCAGACGGTCGCCTCGATCAGCTTGCCGCACAGCTGCGCCGCCATCTCCACGAGGATGACGCCGGGGGTGACCGGGAAGCCGGGGAAGTGGTCGCCGAACAGCTCGTCCGGGAGGTCGGTGCGCGATCGGCCGACGATCCGCTCGCCGGGGACGACCTCGTCGATGTGTTCGACCAGCAGCCAACGCATGGCCCGGGAGGATACCCCCCCGGGCCACCCGACCCGGACCCCCTCCGCAGATTCTCCACAATCCAACTACACGCCGACGCGGAGGCCGTGGTCTCTTGGGACCATGCGTTCCCTCGCCCCGGTGCTCGCGTTCGCCCTGCTGCTCGGTTGCTACAACTGGGCCCCCGGCGGCGGGCTGGGCGGACGCGGCGGGAACAACGACGACGACGACATGCTCCCGGACGACGACGACTCCGCGGGCGACGACGACGACGACGACGCGTCCAGCGATCCCTGCGTCGACGACGTCGCGGCCGAGGCGCTGCCGATCGACGACGAGTGCCGGGTCGACGTGATCCTCGAGACCGAGCCGGAGCTGGAGATCATCTGGCAGTTCGGCGCCTTCGACGTCGAGCCGGCCCACGACCAGGTGATGATGACGCCGATCGTCGTGCCGCTGACCGACGACGACGGTGACGGGGTGCCCTCGCCGGGGGACGCCCGGGCGGTGATCTTCACGACCTACTCCGGCGGCGCCTACACCTCCAACGGGATCCTCCGGGCCCTCCGGGGTGACGGCACGAGCCTGCTGTGGACGGTCACCGATCCGGCGTGGCGGCTGTTTCCGGGGGCCAACCTGGCCGCCGGCGACATCGACCACGACGGGTGGCCGGAGATCATCGGCGCCCACGAGAGCGGCGCCCTGGTCGCGTTCGAGCACGACGGCACGCCGAAGTGGGCCTCCAGCGCGACCCTCGTCGGCCAGGGCGGCGCTCCCTTCCTGGCCGACATGGACGGCGACGGCGAAGTGGAGATCGTCTACCAGGCGCAGATCTTCGACGCCCTGGGCAACCTGCTGGGCCACGGCGCCCACGGCACCGGCGCGACGCACAACCTGATCAACTACGGCGCCAGCCTCGTGGTCGACCTGGACCTGGACGGTGACCAGGAGGTGGTCGTCGGCAACGCCCTGTACGACAAGACCGGCGCGGCGCTGTGGTTCAACGGCGAGGACGACGGCTGCCCCGGGGTCGGCAACTTCGACGCGGACCCCGAGGGCGAGGTGGTCGTCATCTCCGGCGGCACCGTCCGCCTGCAGGACACGGACGGCACGGTCATCGCGGGCCCCGTCGACCTGCCCGGCACGGGGAGCGGCGGGCCACCCACGGTGGCCGACTTCGACGGGGACGGCATGCCCGAGATCGGGGTCGCCAACCTGGGCTTCTACACGATGTTCGACGGGGACCTGAGCCAGCTCTGGAGCAACCCCACGGAGGACGACAGCTCGGCGATCACCGGCAGCTCGGCGTTCGACTTCGACGCTGACGGCGCCAGCGAGGTGGTCTACGCCGACGAGCACGACGTGTGGGTCTGGCACGGCGCCGAGGGGTCGCTGATCCACCGGGGCTCGGGGCACGCCTCGGGCACCCTGATCGAGTACCCGGTCGTCGCCCAGGTGGTCGCGAGCGACGGGCCCCCGCAGATCGTGGTCCCGAGCAACAACATGTGGTGGGAGGGCTGGACCGGCATCACGCTGCTCGCCGACTCCGGTCGCTCCTGGGTGCCGACCCGCCAGGTCTGGAACCAGCACGCCTTCATCTCCACCCACGTCGAGGACGACCTCAGCATCCCCGCGTCGCCGGAGGTCCCCTGGCTCAACGGCGTGGGCTACCGGGAGGGAGAGGCGACCTCGGTCCCGGGCGTCGCCGCGCCGGACCTGGAGCTCGAGCTGCACGTCGCCTGCCCCGAGCAATGCGTCTTCCGGGTGCGCCCGCTGAACAACGGCATCAACTCCGGCCCGTTCCACGTGGAGCTGCTCGCGGACGGGGTCCCCGTCGACGTCGTCGCCCACGCGGGGCTCCAGGGCGGGACCCGGGGGGAGCCCATCGACCTGGTCATCGACGGCGACGTGGCGGCCGCCGCCGGCTCCCTGTCGGCCCGCATCGACGTGGACGACGAGGTCGAGGAATGCACCGAGACGAACAACGAGCTCGCGCTCCCCGCCATCCTGTGCCCGTAGCTCCGGCCCGGTAGCCTTCGGCTGATGCAGGCGTACCTCGTCCCGACCGAAGCGGCGCTGCCCCCCTGGGGCGACCCGACGCCGTCGTGGAAGGTGCTGGGCCGACCGGTCCAGGTCCTGCAGCGCGAGGCGCTGGTCGGCGGCAAGGCCGGCGGGGGTCCCTGCTCGGGGCTGGCCAGCGAGCCTCCGGTGGACGGCCCGGTGCTCGTGCTGACCGACGACCTGCTCGTCAGCCGCGAGTTCGTGGCCGACTTCCTGGCGATCGCCGCGACCCGGGGGGACGAGCGGCCGCTGATCGCCTGCCTCGGGCCGAGCGAAGCGGCGAACCGGTCGGCCGGCCGCTCCGCCCTGCCGACCGGCCCCGACGGCTCGCTGCCGGTGCCGATGCTGCTCTGGCCCCGGTCCCAGCGGCCGGCGCCGTCGACCTGGCCCGAGCTGCTGGAGGCCGCCATCGACGCGGAGCCGGTGGTGGTCGATCCCCGGGAGGAGACGCGCGAGATCCCGGTCCCCAGGGCCTACGCCGAAGAGGGAAAGGAGACGATCACGGCCGCCGCGTCGCTGCGCATCGCCCTGCACCTGCGCCACCGCACGCACCTGCTGCAGGCGAACCTCGACTGGATGGGGCGGGAGTTCCTGGCCGCCATCGGCGGCAAGCCGAAGTGGCTGCTCGCGCTGCGGTACGTCTGGGAGCGGCTGCGGCCGGGTCCGCGGCGCCTGTTCAGCAAGATCGGCAAGGGCTGCAAGATCCACCCGACCGCGATCGTCGAAGCGAGCTCCCTGGGGGCCGGGGTCGAGGTCGGGGCCTACGCGATCGTGCGGGCCTCGATCGTCGGGGACGGCGCGTCGATCGAGGACGGCGCCCACGTGCAGATGTGCGTGCTCGACGCCGGCTCCCGAGTCGGTCGGCAGACGTCGGTGTTCGCCAGCGTGCTGATGGAGGGCGCCCACAGCACCCAGGGGATGATGCAGATGAGCGTGCTCGGGCGGAACGCCGCGACGACGGCGGCGTCCTGGTTCATGGACGTGCGGTTCGACGGCAAGCACGTGCGCGTCGAGGCGCCGCCGGGGGACGAGCCGGGGCTGCTGGACGCGGGCACCCGGTTCCTGGGCTGCGACGTCGGGCACGGCACGATCGTGGGCGCCGCGGTCCTGGTGGCGTCCGGCCGCATGCTGCCGAGCAACGCGACGGTGGTCACCGACCCGTCGACGATCGCGGGCAAGCTGGACTCGAACATCGACGCCCTGGACGCGGGCGGCGCGACGCTCACGATCCGCGACGGGAAGCTGGAGAAGCTGCGATGAGTTGGACCCTCGGACTGACGCTGCTCGCGGCCTACTGGATCATCCGGGTGATCGTCACCCACCACCGCATCCGTCGTGGCTGGTTCTCGGCCGAGCCGCAGATGCACCGGTCGCTGCCCGACGAGCCCGAGTCGGTGTCGATCTGTGTGCCCGCCCGCAACGAGGCCGACTCGATCGGCGACGCGGTCCGCTCCCTGCTCGCCCAGGACTGGCCCGGGGTGCACCAGCTGATCGTGATCGACGACCGGAGCGACGACGGCACCGGGGACATCGCCCGGGCCGCGGCGGACGGCGACCCCCGCCTGCACGTGGTGCTCGGGGACGGCCCCCCGCCGGGCTGGATGGGGAAGTCGGCGGCGCTCTGGACGGCCCAGAAGCACGCGACGGGCGAGTGGCTGATGTTCGTCGACGCGGACGTCGTGCTGCACCCCCGGGCGCTGAGCGTGGCGATGGGGGCGGCGCGGAAGCACGGCGCGGACATGGTCAGCTGGCTCGGCCAGCTGGTGACGGCCAGCTTCTGGGAGCACGTGGCGATGCCGTTCATCGCCGACGTGATCGCGCTGTTCAGCAACCTGGTGCGCATCAACGACCCGGGGCGGGACGACTGCCTCGCCAACGGCCAGATGATCCTGATCTCCCGCCGCTGCTACGACGCGATCGGCGGCCACGAGGCGATCCGCGAGTCGGTGGTCGACGACGTCTCGATGAGCCGGGCGGTCAAGCACGGCGACAACCCCTACCGCTACCTGCTGCTGCAGAGCCTGGGGCTGATGCGGGTGCGGATGTACGACTCGCTGCCGGCGATCTGGAACGGCTTCACCAAGAACTTCTACGCCGCGGCGAAGGACGACGCCCGCCTGCTCGCGTTCCTCGTGCTCTACCTGCTCACCACGTCGGTGCTGCCCTGGGTGGCGCTGCCGGTCCTCTGGCTGGCCGGAGACGGAGACGCCGCCGCAGCCGCCGCGCTGGCCGTCGCCGCGACGCTGACCTACCGGATGCAGACGCTGCGCTGGAACCCGAGCCCGTCGTGGGCGCTGCTGCTGCACCCGGTCGCCGCGCTGGTGACGTCGGGGATCGTGATCGACTCGGCGCTGCGAGGGATGGGCCTGCGCCAGCCGGTCAAGTGGAAGGGGCGGTCGGTCTAGAGACGCCCGCCGAGGCAACTCCTCCCATAGAACGCGGCACTTCGATCGACCAAGCGGTTGTGAGCCCGCTCAAGTGGCACCACCTTTGAACCGATAAGGGGAGATCGGCAGGAAGCCGCTCGGAGGAGACACCCAATGCACACCCGCCTCGCCACCGCCGTCGTCGCGCTCTCGATGTTGGTCGCAGCCTCTGCGTTCGCCGGCACCGACTGGCAGGCCCGCGCCCAGGCGTCCCACCCCGAGGACGCGGCGGTGCTCCAGGGGCTCAGCGCCGAGATCACGCTGCTGAAGATGGCGCTGCGCACCTGCGACGGCCATCCCTGCGCCCAGCTGCACGAAGAGAGCGCCGCGCTGGCGGAGTCGCTCGACTCGCTGTGGCGCTACGTGCACGCCCCCGACGGCAAGCGCCCGGCGATCGACGACGCGTGGCGCACCATCGAAGACCAGGCGATGGTCGTCGACGACTACCTGCCCCAGTCCGGGATGGACGACATCGACGCTGTGATGCGCGAGTGGGCGGGCACCCGCGAGCGCATGGCCCGCTTCAAGCGGTCGATGCGAATCGCCGCCGGCGACGCCCCCACCGCCTCCCGCTGATCCCGCCTCGGGCGGCTAGACCGCCTCCCGCTGATCCCGTCTCGGGCGGCTAGACTGCCGCCCGCATGTCCTCCCTCCCTCGCTTCCTGATCCTGCTCGTCCTGGCCTGCGCGCTCGCGTGCGGCGGAGACGATCCGGCCCCCGCCGAGCCCGCGACCGAGGCGGCGTCGACCCCCGCGACGCCCGACGTGCAGCCGATCGCGGACGGGGAGCGGCCGCCCGACATCCTCGTCGTCATCCTCGACACCACATCACCGATGGCGATCCGCGAGCACATGCCCAACGCCCAGGCGTTCCTGGACGGCAGCCGCCGCTACGACCGCGCGATCGCCCCGTCCAACAGCACCATGGAGACCGTCGCGGGCGTCTTCGCCGGCACCTGGCTGAGCGCCGCGAAGCTGTTCGACCCGGGCTACACGACGCTCCCGGAGGCGCTGAAGCAGCGCGGGTACAGCACGTACCTGAACTCGGCCAACCCGGTCCTCAACCACCCCTTCTATCACCGCGGCTTCGACCAGCAGTACACCCGGGTCGCCGGCATCCAGCGCGACTTCCCGGACCAGGGCGTGGTCGAGGCGTTCCTGCCCTGGTGGGAGTCCGAGGCGGGGCCGAAGTTCGCGTGGATCCAGCTCGCCGCCTGCCACGACTACCGGGTCGCCGGCAAGAAGGACTACGTGTCCGATGGCTGGGCCCACGGAGAGGCCGAGCTGGCGGAGGCGTGGGAGGCCTACGGGCTCGACTGCGCCGCCACCGACGAGCTGCTCCCGCGCGTGCTCGCCAGCAACCCCGGCGGAGTCACCGTCGTCACCGCCGACCACGGCGAGCTGTTCGCCCAGCACGGCACCTACGCGCTGCCGTCCCAGGCCCAGCACGGCCACGGCGTCAGCGACAGCCCGCTGGAGATCCACGTGCCGCTGGGGATCCAGGGGCCCGGCTTCGAGCGTGGGAGCGACCCGACGCTCGTCTCCCTCATCGACCTGCGCGCGACGCTGCTCCGCGTGGCCGGCGTCCAGGTCGAAGGCGGCGACCTGCGCACCGGGGCCGACCTGACGCCCGCGATCGCTGCGTCGTGCGACGTCTACGACGACCCGCTGCGCCACTTCAGCGTGCGCGTCCGAGAGGACGGCACCCACGTGCTGCGCACCACCGGCCTGTCGGACGTGCCCGAGTTGGCGGCCTGGACTCCCGGCGACGCGCCGGGCCTGCAGCCGCTGCGGGCGCTGAAGCCGCGGGATCTGGACGACGTCGAGAAGACGGTGCTGTTCGGGGCCGCGCAGCTGACCTGCGTGGACGACAAGGACATCTGCGCCGCCCACCCGGAGCTCGCGAGCCTGGGATACGTGGACTGCCCCTAGCGACCCGGCCCGGAAGATCGATCGAGCCTGAAGATCGATCAAGCCGGAAGATCGATCGAGCCGGCCCTGAAGATCGATCGAGCCGGCCCTGCCGGCTGGTCCTCCTTTTGCAGACGCCGCCAGTGGTAGGCTCTCGCCTGCTGGAGGCACCCGGATGTACCGCTTCTGTGTCGCTGCTGTCGTTGCTGCGCTTCTCCTTCCCACCCTGGCCACCGCCCAGGACGCCCGGCTCGAGTCGATCGGCGGCGAAGACCTGTTGACCGAAGACGCGAGCAACGTCTTCATCAACCCCGCCCTCGCTGGCGTCTACTCCAACCGGGTGTTCTTCTCGTTGGGGGTGACCGGCAGCGCCGGCTCCGTCGGCGTCGACCCGCACGGCGGCGGCTTCATCACGTTCAAGGACATGGTGACGCTGGGCGTCGTGCTGAACCGCAGCCCGCGCAACTACGGGTTCGACCGGGCGTTCTGGCCGGTGCTCACCGCCTACATGCCCGAGGGCCCCGGCGGCAACCTCGAGGGGCCGGACGGCCCGGTCGAGACCACCGCCCCGCTGCGCTTCCCGGCGGATGTGTTCCTGTCGTTCGGCAACCCCTGGTCGCCCCTGCGGCTCGGCTTCAACATCTACTACGCCGGCGGCGCGCAGCGGACCTGGGAGGTGGACGACTCCGACCAGGACGACCTCATCGAGTCCATCGTCACCCGCAAGCAGACCCACCTGATCAGCGCCACCGTGGGCCTCTCCGGCGGCTCGCTCGCCGACCGCACCCGGGGCGAGGGCTGGGTCCGGATCACCAACCTCGCCGCCTGGCACGACGAGCAGGGCGAGGTCGAGATCTCGGCCGGTGAGGTCGAGCCCACCGCGGACATGGTGCTGTCCCTGGACCGCGACATGCGGATCGGCGGCGGCGCCCGCCTGCACATCGGCGAGCACGGTCACGGCCTCGTCGTCAGCCCCGGCCTGCAGTACGACATCGCCTTCGGCGTCTTCCGGTACGACGACAACCTCGTCGCCCCCGACTCCAACGCCGAGAACGCCCAGCGCAACACCACGGCGCACGACGCGAAGGTCGGCGTCGGCGTCTCCTGGCACGCCGACGGTCTGCTCGTCCACGGCGCGGCGGCCATCGGCGTCCACGCCCTGACCGTGATCGACACCATCGACGTCACCGGCGACGGCGTCGAGCGCTCGACCGACTCGCACATCGAGCTGCGCCTCCCCGAGGTGTCGATCGGCGCCGAGTACCGCCTCCTGCCGGTGCTGCTGGTGCGCGCGGGCATCCGGTCCACGGTCGTCGGCGGCCGCACCTACGGCACCGTCCGCCATGCTGAAGGGCCCGACGACGAGCTGTTCGAGACCAACGTCGTGCAGAGCATCGTGCCCAACCCGGTGACGGTGAACGTCGCCGCTACCGGCGGTCTCGGGCTCGAAGTGAAGCGCTTCCGCGCGGACGCGATCTTCGGCGGGCTGTTCATGCCCGGCGACGGCGCCGCCAGCGGCTTCAACTACTTCACGCGCCTCGACCTCGCGTTCAGCTTCGACTAGCGCGATCATCGGGGGGCGATGACCCACGACACGCTGTCCGGGGGCGGGCTCCGACCGGGGATGCAGGTCGGCCGCTACCGGCTGATCGATCGCATCGGCGCCGGCGGCATGGCGGAGGTGTTCCTCGCCCAGCAGGACGGCCCCGAGGGGTTCGCGCGGCGCGTGGCGCTCAAGTTCGTGCGGCCCGATCTGGACGACCCGGACGCCCTCCTGTCGCTCATCGATGAAGCCCGGGTGGCGGCTCAGCTGAGCCACCCGAACATCGTGCAGGTCACCGAGCTGGAGCGGTACGGCGACGGCTTCTACCTGGTGATGGAGTTCCTGCGGGGCTGGCCGCTGGACCGGCTGATGAAGATGGCGCGGACCGACGGGCCGGCGCCCACGCTGCCGGTCGTCGTCGACATCGGCCTCCAGCTGGTGGACGCCTTGAAGTACGCCCACAGCGCTCGCGGCCACGACGGCTCGCCGCTGCGGGTCGTGCACCGCGACATCAAGCCCGGCAACGTCATCGTCGACGGGCTGGGGCTCGTCAAGCTGGTCGACTTCGGGATCGCCCGCGCCGAGTCGATCGAGCGGCGGACGGCCACCGGCATCGGCAAGGGGACGCCGGCCTACATGGCCCCCGAGCAGCTGCGTGGGGAGGAGGTCAGCCCGGCGTCGGACCTGTTCGCGGTCGGCGTGCTGCTCGTCGAGCTGGCGCTGGGCCGTCGGCTCTTCACCGCCGACAACTTCCTCGCCCTGATCACGCGACGGACGGAGGGGTTCACCGACCAGGACCGCGCCGACCTGACCGGGGTGCTCCCGGAGCTGGTCCCGATCGCCGAGCGGGCGCTCCGCGACGAGCCGTCGGAGCGCTACCCGGACGCCGACTCGATGGCCGCCGCCCTCCGGGAGGTGGTCGCGGTGCAGCGCCGGGACCCGGTCCACAAGTGGCTCGAGCAGCTGCTCGGCGACGACCCCGCGGACCTCCTCGCGGCCAGCTCGGCCGGCGCCTGGGCCATCGAACCGGTGGAGGCCGAAGCGACGAAGGAGGTCGGCTCGGAGTGGATCGAGCAGGTGGACGACTCCTCGGTGCCGCCGACCCGGCTGGTCGACCCCGGCGTCGACGCGTCGATCGTGGACGACGACGACCCCGCGATGGTGACGACGAAGCGCTGGAGGCGGCCCGCGCCCGGCGCGATCGTCGCGATCGTCGCGGTGTGGGCCCTGCTCGGCTGGGGTGTCTGGATGCTCTGGCCCGAGGCGCCCGCGGAGGCGGACGGAGCGGAGGCGGAGGAGCCGACGGCGGCGGCCGAAGCGGCTCCCGACGAACCCTCGCCGACGCCCGAAGTGGTGGCGGTGGCGACGCCCGTCGCGCCCCCCACCCCGGCCCCCACCGCTCGACCGGTCGCCACCCCCCGGCCCACCCCCACCCCCGAGGCGACGCCGAGCCCCGCGGCGACCCCGGCGCCGACCCCCGAGCCGACCCCCGAGCCGGCGGACGCTGCCCCGGGGGGCCTGTCGGTCGCCCTGCTAGGATTCGCGGGCACCGTGGAGGTCGCCGGGCAGGCGCCCCGCGACACCCCCACGGGGCCCATGCGCGTGCCCTCGGGGCTCCGCAC
Source organism: uncultured Rickettsiales bacterium (assembly GCA_964416435.1). Classification (GTDB taxonomy): domain Bacteria; phylum Myxococcota_A; class UBA796; order UBA9615; family UBA9615; genus CAYQEG01. Next base: position 18,473 of record CAYQEG010000053.1, on the reverse strand, counting down.
GGTGCGGTTGAGGGACCTGCACGGCGGTCTGCTGGCGACGGTGCAGGTGGAGATTCGAGCCGGGGAGACCAGTCGATGCGCCTGGCGAATGAGCGACGGCAGCCTCGTCCGGGTCCCGGACTCCGAAGGATCGCCCTGCCGCGTGCGCTGATCCTCGTCGCGTTCCTCCTCGGCACCCCCTCCGCCTTCGCCCAGCCCCGCGAGCAGGCCCAGCCGGTCGACGGCGCCCTGGTCGCGTGGGGCGAGCTCGACCAGGACGACGACAAGCTCCGCCGACGAGCCACCGCCCGCCTGGCCGTCGCGGGGGCGGGGCAGTTCACCCCCGACCAGGTCACCCCCTGGACCGCCCTGGCGGCCGACGACGCGTCGTGGCTGTCCCCGCTGACCCTGGAGGCCTGCGATGGAGGCGCCCGCTCCGCCGAGGGGCTGGCCGCGGAGCTGGAGCAGGCGTCGCTCGACCTGCAGTTCGGGCGCCTCGACCGCGCCCGGGAGCTGCTGGAGGGGGCCGAGGGCGGCCTCGCGTGCCTCGACGGGCTGATCTCCGCCGAAGGGCTTCACTCGCTGTGGTTCCTGCGCGGCGCGCTGGAGTACCTGGAGGGGCGCGAAGGCGAGGCGAGGCTGTTCCTGCGCCGGGCCGCCCAGGTGGACCGCAACGCTCGGTTCGACGACAGCTTCCCGCCGGCGCTCCACGACCTCGCGGTCCGGGCGAAGGACGAGGCGCTGGCCGCCCGCAAGGGTCGCGCGAGCTTCCTGGTGCAGGAGGCCGTCGTCCGGTTCGACGGGCGGCCGGTGACCCCGACCGGGGCGGGCAGCGTCGAGGTCGGTCCCGGGCTGCACGTCGTCCAGGTCGAGCGGGCCGGCGAGCTGACCACCCGGCTGCTCCGGACCGAGGGCGTCGGCGGCGGCGGCGGCGAGGAGCTGCTCGTGGTCGCGGACCGGGCGACCGCCCACGGCGCGCTGCAGGCGCTGTTCGAGCCGACGGAGCGCAGACCGCCGGTGGCCGAGTTCGGCGGGCGCCTGCTGGACGCCTGGCTGGCGAGCGCCGGCAAGCCCTGGGCGCTGATGGTGGACGCGTCACCCCGACGGGGGGAGCCGAGGGTGGTGGAGACCCGCTCGCTCTCGGACGAGGTGATCGAGTACGAGGGCCGACCGCGCAGGGGCGACGACTTCACCCGGCGGGTGCGGCTCGCCGGCACGTTCGGCTGGCGGGGCCAGCAGGGAGGCGCCGGGGTCAACGACGCGGCGCGCAACTACCTCGTCTGGTCGGTGGGGGTGTGGGTGCCGGTGCACTGGTGGGTGCGGCTCGGGATCGACCTCCGCTTCTCCCACACGAACAACCCCCAGCCGGTCGACGCGGCGGACCCAGACGGCGAGACCAACAACTGCTGCACCCTGCCGGAGCTGTCCTTCCGAGGGCGCCTCGAGTGGCCGACCGGGCGACTGCGGCCGTACGCGGAGGGGGCGGTGCTCATCGCCTGGCCCTACTCGTTCGACCCCGAGCACCCCACCAGCACCGGGCTGGCTCGGGCCGCCTGGGGCACCGAAGCGGGCGCCGGCTTGCTGATCACGCCGGGGGCGGACCGACGGATCGGCGTCAACTTCGGCGGCCAGGTCGGCCTCGCCAGCGAAATCCGGGCCTGGGTCCGGGTCTTCGTCGGCCTCGAGGTGCGTTTGTGATGATCCGGGCCGCCGCCGCGGCGTCGCTGTTACTCGCGGCGACCGCGAGCGCCGACGTCGTCGACGTGCCCAACGTCGACCTGGGCGGCCTGGTCGGCGGGGAGCCGGGCGCGCTGCTCGGCCGCCGCGCCGCCGCAGGCGACCTCGACGGAGACGGCTCGACCGACGTGGCGGTGCTCTCCGCGGTCCCAACCGGCGCCTGGATCCTCACCGACGTGCTGCGGGACGACCTGTGGTGGCCCGGGCCGGTCGCCGGCACGCGAACCGTCCTGACCGAAGCGACCACCTTCGTGGAGCTCCCCGAGGGGTGTGATCGGCCGGCGGAGCTCGCGGTCGGCGACGTCATCGACACCGGAGACGGCGCGGACGACCTCGTGCTCGTCTGCCCCTACGAGGCCGGCGTCGAGGGGGCGAGCAACGCTGGCGTCGTGCGGCTGTGGGCCGGGCCGCTGGCGGAGGGGGTGCTGCTCCCCGAGGACGCGACCACCACGATCCTCGGCGACTTCGCCTTCGGGAACCTGGGCATCCAGCTGGCCGTCGGCGACCTCGACGGGGACGGCCTGGACGACCTGGTGCTGTCGGACCCCCAGTGGCGAGACGTGGAGGCGGGGCCGCTGTCTCGCGGCCGGGTCGTGTTCTTCGTCGGCGCGTCGGCGGGGGCCTGGCCCGACGAGCTGACCGCCGCCGACGCCGACCTGACGCTCCTGGGCGCGGCTGGGCAGGACCGGGTCGGCCGCTCCCTTTCGATCGCCGAGGTGGACGGCGCCGCCGCCCTCGAGCTGCTCGTCGGCGAGGACGACGCGCTGCAGGTCCTCCAGGACCCCCTTGCCTGCGACGACGCCGACGGCCTCCCCCCGTCCGCCGCGACCGACTGCCTCGTCGCCACCCTGGACGCCGAGGCGGGGCGGGCCATGTCCGTGCCCCACGGCCCCCTGGGCGGCCTGTGGGTGGGCGACCCGGCCGACCCCGGCAGCGTCGCGTGGTACCCCGGCAAGACCGTCTGGGCGACGCCCCCCGACATCACCGAGCCGAGCGCCGTCCTGCACGGCGCGGCCGGCCAGGACCTGCAGCTCGGCTTCTCCCTCGCCGCGGGCGACCTCGACCGCGACGGCGCGCCCGAGCTGCTGGTGACCAGCCCCGGCTGGGACGACGACCTGGACGACCTGCTGGACCCGATCGGCGACGAGGCGGGGGCCCTGTACGTGTTGACCGGGAGCCCGAGCTCCGCCGACGGCGAAGTCGGGGACGCCGCGTCCCTCCGGGTGCACGGCCGTCAGCTCTCCGAAGGGCTGCCCAGCCTCAGCCCGGCCCCCGACCTCGACGCCGACGGCGAAGGGCTCGGCGTGCTGGTGGTGGGCGGCCACGCGCTGCTGCTGACGCCCGGGCTGGACGTCCCGGAGATCGGGCCCGACGCCGGCGGCCTGTTGGCGCTGCAGCTGTATGTCGACGTCGACGGGGACGGCGCGCCGGCCAGCACCGACTGCGACGACGAAGACCCCGACCGCTCGCCGGACCTCGCCGAGGCCTGCAACGGCGTCGACGACGACTGCGACGGCGCGGTGCCCCCCGGCGAGCTGGACGAGGACGGCGACGGCCAGCGCGGCTGCGAGGGGGACTGCGCGGACGACGACCCGACGCGCCTTGAGGGGGCGGCCGAGCTGGAGTGCGGCGGGGTCGACGAAGACTGCGACGGGCTGCTCCACGACCTCGAGACGGACGACGACGGCGACGGCTTCTCGGAGTGCGACCGGCTCTGCGACGACGGCGCCGCCTGCCCCGGGGACTGCGACGACGACGACCCCACCGTCTTCCCCGCCCTCGGCGACGAGGCGGCCTGCGACGAGGTCGACAACGACTGCGACTCGGTCGTGGACGACGGCTTCGACGGCGACGGCGACGGCTGGCCCGGCTCGGTCGACTGCGTCAGCCTCGACGGGGAGCCCCGGCGCCTCGACTGCGACGACGACGACCCCACGGTGCATCCCGACGCCTGGGACGGACCGGGGCCGGAGGACGACGACTGCGACGGCAGCAGCGACTGGCCGGGCGGCTGCGCCTGCGACGCCAGCGGCCGCTCGGGGCTCGGGGGCCTGGGTCTCGCGGCGGTCGCCGGGCTGAGCGTCCTGGCGCGCCGCCGCCGACGACGACGGGCGACCCGCCCGCCGCGGCCCTGGCTGTTGCTCGTGGCCGCCCCGCTGCTGCAGGCCCAGGTCGTCACCTCGATCGAGGACGAGCCCCTGGTCGCGGTCGGGCTGGGTGGCGACTTCCCCTCCGCGGCCTGGGCCCCCGGCGGCATGGAGGTGCTGCCGACGGCCGACGGCCCGCTGCTCCTCCTGGGCCGCCCCTGGCGCTCCGCGAGCGCGACCAACGGCGGCGCCGTCACGACGATCGCCCCCGACGCAGATCTGCCGGTCCTGCTGGCCAGCCAGAGCCAGATCTGCGCCGGCCCCTGGGCCTCCACGCTGCTCGGCTTCTCCGTCGCCGTCGGCCACTTCGACGACGACGCGTTCGCGGACCTGGCGCTCGGCGCCCCGGGTCCGGGCGGCGCGTCGGACGCCGGCTGGCAGCTGGCGGACGGCTCCGCGATCCCCCACGACGAGGGCGACTGCGGCGACCGGGAGGCCTTCTGGAACTACCCCCTGCTGTCGCTCCAGGGCTACGCGGGCGGCTGGGCGGTGGACGCCGCCGACCTGGACGGCGACGGCCTGGACGAGGCGGTGCTGACCGACCCCGCCCACGCCTTCGCGTGGGGCTCCATCTGGATCCACCCGGGCGACGCCGACTTCTTCGGCGACGAGCCTCCGGAGCCGATCGTGCTGGCGTCGGCGGCCTTCCAGCCGAAGATCGGCTACTCGCTGACGGCGGACGTCGACTGGACCTGCGACGGCGCCCCCGAGCTCACCACCTCCGCCAACGCCAGCGACGTCACGGTCTTCCTGAACGACGGCGACGGCTGGTCCGAGAGCGCCGGGTTCGCCGCCCTCGACAAGTTCACCATCGAAGGGGACGCCGGCGACTCGGTGACCTCGGCGATCCAGCTGTCCGACCCCCTCGGCGACGGCTGCGACGACGTGCTGCTCGCCCTCCCCATGCTCGACGGCAACCGCGGCGGGGTGCTCCTGTTCGCCGGCGCGGACGTGCAACCGGAGACCCTGACCGCCCCCACCGACGCCATCGTCGAGCTCCGCGGCGAAGACCCGGACGACCGGGCCGGCAGCTCGGTGGTGCCGGTCTGGTGGTCCTCGGGGCCGGGGGTCAACCGCTACCCGGACCTGCTCATCGGGCTGCCCGGCGCCGACGCCCGATCCGGCGCGTTCCCGTCGGGGCTGGTGGCGTTCGTGCCGTCCGCCGCGATCCCCTGGGAGGGGGGCCAGGCGAACATCCTCGAGCTGGCGACCTGGGTGCTGGAGGGCACCTTCGAGTGGCAGGCCCTCGGTTACACGATGACCGAGTGGACGGACCTGGACGGGGACGACGTCGCCGACGTGGTCGTCTCCGCGCCCGGGTTCGACCACCCCGACCAGGGGGACGGCTCGGGGGCGCTGTACCTCATCCGATCGAGCCTGTTCGCCGACCTCGACGGGGACGAGCACCCGGCGTTCGACGACTGCGACGACGCCGACGCGACGACCTGGCCGGGGGCCCCGGAGCTGTGCGACGGACTGGACAACGACTGCGACGGCGAGACGCCGGCGGTCGAGGCCGACGACGACGGCGACGGCTTCGCCCCCTGCGACGAGCTGTCCGACTGCGACGACGCCGACGCCTCGGTGCACCCCGGCGCGGACGAGCTGTGCGACGGGCGGGACGGCGACTGCGACGGCGTGGTGCCGCCCGACGAGATCGACTCGGATCTCGACGCGGTGCTCGGCTGCCAGGGCGACTGCGGCCCCGACGACGCCGACGTGCGTCCCACCAAGCGGGACGAAGACGCGTGCGACGGCGTCGACGACGACTGCGACGGCAGCGTCGACGAGCCGTTCGACCAGGATCGCGACGGGGTGACCACGTGCGCCGATCCACCCGACTGCGACGACCACGACCCGGCGGCCTTCCCGGGGGCGGCGGAGACGGCGGGCGACGGCGTCGACCAGGACTGCGACGGGGCCGATCCGGGGGCGCCGGCGTGGGGCTGCGGCTGCTCGACGGCTCGCTCCGAACCCCGGGGCTGGGCGTGGATCCTCACCCCGGTGCTTTTCATCGTCCGAAGGCGCCGATAGAGTCCTGCCCATGCGAAGCAAGCTGATCGTCCAGGCGATGCTCGACGCGGGACTCTGCGACCCGAAGCGGCACAACCCCAACGACTACGTCACCCACGTGACCAACGCCGCCAAGCGCATCGAAGCTGCGCTCGCGTCGGTGGAGAACCACGAGGAGGTCGCCGACCTGGTGGCCTCGATGTTCGAGGCGGGGTTCTGCGGAGCGGAGCAGAAGGACCCCAACGAGTGGGCGATGTTCGCCGAGACCGCGATCGCCGAGCTGAAGGTCGTCTGACCCGACCCGGCTGCGGGGCCGCCGCTCCGCGCCCGCGATCGAGGGCCCTGGGACCGCCCCCCCGGCTCAGTGGCCGCCGCCGCCCCCCTTGGGCTTGGCGTTCCAGATCCGCTTGGCGAGCAGCGTGCCGATCAGGGCCATCGGGATCATCGCGACGGGCCAGCCGATCCAGTTGGCCGGGTCGGTGACGGGGCCGGTCAGGGCGCCCTCGGCGTCGAACTGCTCCTGGGGCAGGATGATCGCGTAGGTGCCCGACATCACGGCTGTCCCGAGATAGACGAAGCCGTCGATGACGCCGACCGCGATGCCGACGTTCTTCTTGCCGCCGAAGTCCATGCTGGCGGTGCCCGACAGCATCCCGTGCACGCCGATGACGCACATCGACATGATGATGACGAGCCAGCCGACGTACTGCGTGTCGTAGACGAAGCACAGCAGGATGGCCATGGTCAGCATCGTCGCGTAGAGGATGCCGGCGACCGGGCCGCGGCGGCTCTGGAACACGTGGTCGGAGATGATGCCGGCGAAGACGCCGCCCATGATGCCGGCGCAGCAGAGCAGCAGGCCCCAGTTCTCGTAGACGAAGTCGCCCTTGAGGCCGAGCGTGATGTCCGTCTGCTTCGCGTAGGTGCGGTACCACTGCATGATCGCCTGCCGCAGGAAGCCCGAGCAGAACTCGATGAACGCGATGGTCAGCACGATGGGGTTGGTCAGCATGCTGACGAACACCCAGTAGACGCGCGTCGCCACGATGAGGATCGCCTTGACGCGCCCCTGCACCGCGAGGGCCGGCAGCCCGACGGACTGCACCGTGTCCTGGATCTTCTCCCACAGCTGGTCGTCGGTGACCTCCTCCTTCATGCCGGAGGAGGCGTCCATCGTGTCGAAGTCGACCAGGCCGGCCTGGCCGGGGGTGTTCTGGACCAGGTAGAAGTCGATGATCCAGAAGGTCGCGAGCAGGATCGTGGGCATCAGGAACACCCACTGCAGGCCCAGGTGCTCGAGGATCAGGTAGCCCCAGTCAAAGGCGAAGTAGATACCCAGGGAGATCAGGATCCCGAAGATCGCGCCGAAGACGCCGCGCTCGCGGACGTGGAACCAGGGGGCGTTGACCTTGACGATCGCCACGGCGCCGAAGCTCTGGAAGTACATGTTGGCCGAGTACAGGACCGAGTAGACGACGACGAAGTTGTCGCCGACGAACTCGTGGGCGATCCCCTTGTTCAGCAGGGTGATCGCGCCGAGGCCCATCAGCAGGTTCATGACCGCGGCGCCCGCGGCGCCCATCAGGATCGAGAACTTGCCGCCCAACCGGTCGGTCAGCGGTCCGTTGATGAGGAACGAGACGCCGTAGACGATCGTCCCCCACATGAAGATGACGCCGAAGCCCTCGTTGCTCATCAGGGCGGTGCCGTCGCCCGCCTGCATCTCCTCGAAGGCGAACTTGCTGACCTTCAGGTTGTAGCGGCCCATGTACAGGAACGCGTACGTCAGCCCGAGCGGCAGCCAGTTCATGACCCGCCGCTTCTTGAACGCGGCCGAGTGGTCGACGTCCTCGACGTTCGGCAGCCGCGACAGCACGAACGTGACGACGACCAGCAGGATCGCGATCGGGGCGAATTCCTTGGCCCAGCCGACCAGGCCGGACACCTCTTCCGCCTCCTCGGCGGCGAGCGCCAGCGACGGCAGCAGCAGGACCAGGGACGCGGGGAGCAGCTTCAACAGGACGTTCATTCGGGCCTCCTCCGAACGGTCGCCGACCCTACAACAGTTCACCCGCCTCGTCTTGCAGCGTCTCGCCAGGCCCCCCCGACGCTCAGGCGGGGGGGCGGAACCGCCACATCGCCAGGGGGTGCTCGAGTCCCTTGAGCGGCGCCTCGAACGGCTCGGCGTGCCAGCCCGTGTCTCGGAGCACCGCGGCGCCCTCGCAGAGCGACGCCAGGTGCTGGCTGACGACGATCTCCCCCCCGTCACTGACCGACTGCACGCGAGCGGCCGTGTTCACCGTCTGGCCGAAGTAGTCCAGCCGACCGTTGAGCGTGACGACGATCGTCGGACCCTCGTGCAGGCCGACCTTCAGCGCGGTGGGGTACTCGTGCCCCTTGCTCGCGAGCGCCTCCTCGAGCCGGTCGTGCAGCGCCGCCGCCGCCTTCAGCGCGTCCTCGGGGTGCACGAACGCGGCCATCACCGCGTCGCCGATGGTCTTGACGGTCGCCCCCCGGCTGGCCCGCACGATGTCGGTCAGCACCTCGAAGTGGTTCCAGACCAGGCGGAAGGCCCGAGCGTCGCCCAGCTCGCCGTACATCGCGGTGCTGCCGACCAGGTCGGTGAACAGGATGGTGACGCTCTGCACCGCCAGCGAGATCCCGGAGGCGAGCATCTCGCCGCTGAAGAGGTCCCTGAACCGCTGGTCCGCGATCAGCTCCGCCCCCAGCAGGGCGTCGTCCGCCCACCGGGAGTCCTCGATCGTCGCCACGACCGGCCGACTCGACCCGTTGCGGAGCTCGATCGGCTGGAGCCCGTGGGGGGGCATCACCAGGTCGGGGCCCGACAGGCCGTCGTCGGTCACCTCGATCGCGGGGGACGAGTCGGTCGCCGTCCCGTCCGGGTCGACGCGGAGCCAGCGCACCAGCTCGCTGCCGGTGAATCGCACTCGGTAGCGCCCCGGGGGGAGGTCGACCGTCGGCTCGAAGCTCTCCGACGGCTCCAGGCGCGCCTGGTACATGACGTGCGGGACGGTCCCCGGTCCGGCCCGGCAGTAGGCCGCCCGCACGACCCGACGGATGTCCGGGTGGGGCTCGAACACCACCTCGAGCACCCGGTCGAGGTCGACGTCGAACCCCAGGTTGCAGGACGAGCAGAAGGCGTCCGCCCGCACGTCCTCGAGGGACGCCAGGTTCTCCTTGTCGCCCCGACAGTGGGGGCACACCACGTCCCACCGCAGCCGGAGCAGCCCGACCGCGGTGGCGGCGAGGCAGGCGTCGACGACCTCGGACCGGTCGACCCCCCAGGACCGCGCCAACTCCAGCGGGCGGATGCGCTCCAGCTCGTCGGAGCTCGCCGTCAGCACGTGGCGACCGAGGCGCTCCAGCGCCGGGGTCTCATACAGCCGACGTCCCCGGTCGACGATCTGCTCGACCTTCTCGATGGCCGCGACCGACGGCTCGTGGGCCTCGACCAGCGCGATCGCGTCGTCGGGCAGGGCGGCGAACTCGGACGAGTCGACCCCCGAGACCCGCTCCTGCTGACCGGCCTTGCCGCACTCGGCGACGATGTGCCGACGCATGCCGGGCAGCACCTCGCGACCGAACCCCCAGGTGAAGACCTTGCCCAGCAGCCCCCGAGGCACGAACCAGAACGAGCTGGTGACCAGGGCGCCGTCGTCGTCGGGCTGCACCTCACCGACGTGTACGACCTCGCGGAACGGGCCGCGCACGTACGACCGCCGGATCTCGAACCGGCGGGGGAACTCCCACCGGGAGACGAACTCCTCCCCTTCGGCCACCACCCCCTTGATGCGGGTCCGGAACCAGCGCCGCGACGTGCCGTCGGGCTGGGGAAGGTCGGTGTAGTCGAACGGCTCCAACCCGCCGGCCCGGTTGACGTCGACCGTCCTGGAGAGCACGCCCCACGCCGCGACCACCGAGCAGGCCACCGGCTCGCGCAGGACGTGGTTGGGATCGCCTCGGGCGATCGGAGGGGTCAGGGGCTCCCGGACGGTGTCGGCCACCGAGGGCTACTTGCCCTCAGGCTTCCACTCCTTGGCGACCGCGTCGGGGGTCGCGCCGGAGCCGGTGCCGTCGATGTTCAGGAAGTCGTGCATGAACTTCTTGAGCATCTTGCGATGCTCCCGCTCGAGCAGGTTGAGCCGGTACTCGTTGATGACCTTGATCTCCATGCCCTTCCACTCGTCCCAACAGCTGCTGCAGACGACCGAGGCGATCCGGGTCCAGTACTCGTTGCGGACCGGCAGGCTCTCGAACGGCAGGTGGACCTGCCCGTCGGGCGACTGATCGGCGTTCGGCGTTCCGCCGCACTTGTTGCACTTGAAGGCACGCTCTTCGTCGGACATCGGGGGCTCCGGGGGATGGCGGCGGAATGGTAGCCGTGTCGGGGCCGGCGCGCGACCGCTCAAGACGGGTCTGCGCGCAGACGCGCCAGCGCGATGATCGACGCGCCGAACGGCAGGTCGATCGCGCCCATGAGGCGGCCCTCGACGCGGAGCAGATCGGTGAGCAGCCGATTGATCGGATCCGGCACCTCGACATAGGAGACGCCGCGGCCGGCGACGCTGGGCAGCAGCCCCTGCGCGACCCGGTAGGCGATGATCCCCGGCAGCGCGAACGAGATCGCGTAGGTCCGCCGGAGGACGCTGAAGCCGGCCCCGTTGAGGAGCGCGTGCACCTCGCTGGCGACGTAGCGGCGGCGGTGACCGAGCGCCTCGTCGTGCACGCTCCACAGGAACCGGTAGGCCGGCACCGTGAGCAGCAGCCGCCCGCCCGGGCGGAGCACCCGCCGGATCTCGGCGAGCCCGGCGCGGTCGTCGTCCAGGTGCTCCAGCACGTCGAACGCGGTCACCAGGTCGAAGGACGCGTCGGGGAACGGGATCGCCGAGGCGGAGCCCGGCACCACGACGTCCTCGCCCAGCCCCCGGGCGCGGCAGTGCTCCAGCGCCGGCCCCGCCGGTTCGACCCCGCGGACCTCGCCGAACTCGGCGAGCAGCTCCAGGTTGCGCCCGGTGCCGCAGCCCAGGTCGAGGATCCGGGCCGGCCCGGCCGGCGCGACGTAGCGCGCGAGGAAGCGCCGGATCAGGTCCCGCCGGCCGACGTGCCACCAGTACCGCTCCTCCATCTGCGCCATGCGCTCGAACATCGCTAGGGATCCGAGCCGCGGAGCTGGGAGAGCAGCCCCTCGATGTCCTCGCGGGTCACCCCGCCGCCCGGCACCGCCCCCGCGTCGATCGCGGCCAGCGCCGCTGTCAGCCGCGCCGCCGCCGTCTCCCGCTCCCCCAGGAACGCCTCCAGCCGCGCCGCCTCGTACAGGAGCATCGGGTCCTCCGGACGCATGTCCGCGGCGCGGGCGAAGTGCACGACGGCCTCGCCCAGCTCCTGCCGCTCGGCGAGCAGGAACGCCAGGCGGAAGTGCACGATCGCCCGGCCCGGCTCGAACTCCAGCGCCTGCCGGTAGCAGGCCTCGGCCCGGGCCAGCTCGCCCGCGTTCTCGTGGTCCACGCCCAGGTTCAGCCACGCCCGCCCGTGCCCCGGGTTCACGACCACCGCCCACTCCCAGACGGTCCGGTTGTCCTGCCAGGACCGCAGGTTCATCGACAGCATCACCAGCCAGGTCGCGGCCAGCAGGCCGACCGCGACCGGCACCAGGCGCCCCGGCCGTCGTCGATCCAGGGCCGACAGCCCCCACCCGGCGGCCCCCAGCCAGCAGGCCGAGGGCAGGTAGAGGTACCGATCCTGGACGAGCATGTCCGGCTGGAGCAGCGCCGGGTTGAGCACCGGGAGCAGGAACAGCCCGCCCATCCAGACCAGGGGCCGGGCCGGGCCGGCGAGCACCGACGCGACCACGAACCCGCCGATCCCCAGCAGGGCGAGCGCGGGGCTGTCGGACAGCGGATACGTGAGGGACGAGACGACCGGCGCGACGAAGTGGTCGGTGTAGGTGGCGATGAGCGCGACGACGGTCATCGCCCCGCCGCTCTCGCTCAACGTCTGGGCTCCCTCCCCCACGACCGCGCCGCGCACCAGGAGGTAGCCGACCGCGACCGCCCCCCACAGCCCCGCCGCCACGGCGCCGTCCCGCCAGCGTCGCTCCCCGACCGCCAGCGCCGCGGGGAACACGGCGAACACCACGGCCGTCTCCTTGCTGAGCAGCGCCAGCGCGAACAGGGCGGTGGCGAACACGCGTCGGTCGTGGACCCAGGCCAGGACGGCCCCCAGCCCCACGAGGGCCGCCATCGGGTCGGTCAGGCCCGAGACCCACCCCACCGACTCGGCCTTGGCCGGGTGGATGGCGAACAGCAGCGTCCCCACCGTCGCCGCCACCGCCGAGCCGGACAGCGCGCGGACCAGGTGCCAGAGCACCGCGACCGCCCCGAGGTGCAGCGCGATGACGGCGCCGTGCCAGGCCCACGGCTGGAGGCCGACGACCCGGCGCAGCACGATCAGGAACAAGGTGAAGAGCGGGCGGTAGTAGCGCGCCTCGGCCGACTCGGGCGCGAACGCCCAGACGTGCTGCGTGAAGGCCCGACCGACCGCCCCCGGACGGACGAGCGTCTCGTTGTTCACGATCTGCGCGAAATCGTCGTAGGCCCAACCGAACCACAGCGCCTGGCCGTACGCGGCGGCGGTGATCGCGAGCACCACCCACAGGCCCCGTCGTCCGGGGAGGAGCGCCTGCAGACGGCTGGGAGGGGGCTCGCTCAAGCTCCCGATCATGCCCTTGCGGGCGGCCGCGTGTGGCCGCATGCTCCGGCCGTGCGCTGGCTCCTGCTCCTCCCTGCGGTGCTCCTGTCCGTCGGCTGCTACGCGCCGGACCCCGACTGGCCGTGGTTCGTCGACGCCGACGCGTGGTGCGAGGACCAGGACTGGTTCGACCTGTGGGCCGAGGTCGACCACGAGCGCGGACCCCGGGCGGTCACCGCGGTGTGGGTCGACGTGGGCTTCGTCAGCTACGAGCCGGACGACACGATCGTCGTCGACTGGTTCGGCGGCTGGGACCTGGAGTACCAGGCCGAAGGTCAGTGGGCGGCCGCGGTACAGACGGGCACGTCACCGCTGGAGTGCGAGTACGAGTACGAGTACTACTTCCTCTTCACGGCCGAGGACGACGGCGGTCAGACGGTCCAGACCGACCTGATCAACTAGCGGACGCGGCGCGCTCGCCGGTCAGACCCAGCAGCCGGGTCGCCTCGTCCGCCGGCAGCGGCCGCGCGAACAGGTAGCCCTGGCCGACCGCACAGCCGAGCTCGCCCAGCTGCGCCCGCTGCTCCTGGGTCTCGATGCCCTCGGCGATCACCCCGATCCCCAGGTTGGCGGCGAGGGTGACGATCATCCGCACGATCTCCTCGTCCTCGGCCTCCTCGGTCATGCGGCTGACGAACGAGCGGTCGATCTTCAGGGCGTCCAGCGGGAACCGACGCAGGTAGGCCAGCGACGACAACCCGGTGCCGAAGTCGTCCATGTGCAGCCCCACCCCTAGTGGTCCAGCACAGGGATTCTGGTGAGTCCTCGTGCGCCCTGCCCGCCGCTGCCTGCGTTGGTCGTCGGTCGCGGGGGAAACACCCCGCTCCGCTCCTCCCGCCTTGTCATCAACGCGCAGGCCATCACGATCAACTCACCGAATTCCCTGTGCAGAACCACTAGGGCCTTGAGGCGCTCCAGCAGCTCGGTGGACTCCCGACCGCGCTCCATGACGACGTTCTCGGTGATCTCGAGGATCAGCCCGTCCCTCGACAGACCGGAGCCCTCCAGGGCCTCCGCCACGTCTCCGACGAGGTCCGGCTGCCGCAGCTGCCCGCCCGCCAGGTTGACGCTCATGGTCAGCCCCTCGGCCCCGGCGGCGCGCCAGCGGGCCAGCTGGTCGCACGCCTGGTTCATGACCCAGCCTCCGATCGGCACGATCAGCCCGGTCTCCTCCGCGACCTCCAGGAAGGCGCCCGGCGCGAGCAGCCCGCGCTCGGGGTGCTGCCACCGCACCAACGCCTCGAAACCCTCGACGGCCCCGCTGTCCAGGGAGATCAGCGGCTGGTAGTGGACCCGGAACTCGTCGCGCTCCAGCGCCTTGCGCAGGTCGGTCTCGAGCCGCATCAGCTCCATGGCGCGCGCGTACATGTCCGCGTCGAACACCTCGTGACGGGCCTTGCCGTTGGCCTTGGCCCGGTACATCGCGAGGTCGGCGTTCCGCAGGAGCGTCTCCGGATCGTCGATCTCCCCGTTGCCGAGGGCGATGCCGATGCTGACCGACGTGAAGACCTCGTGTCCGGCCAGCTTGAAGGGCCGGACGAGCTCGGCCTGGATCCGAGCGGCGACCCGCGTCGCCCCGCGGAAGTCGGAGACGTCCTCCAACAGGACCGTGAACTCGTCGCCGCCGAGCCGGGCCACCGTGTCCGTCGGCCGCACGCACCGGTGGAGCCGGCGGGCGATCGCGACCAGCAGCTGGTCCCCCACCGAGTGGCCCAGGGAGTCGTTGACGACCTTGAAGCGGTCCAGGTCCAGGAACAGAACGGCGAAGAGGGCGTCGGGCTTGCGGCCGCAGGAGGCGATCACGTGCGTGAGCCGATCCATGAACAGCGAGCGGTTCGGCAGCCCCGTCAGGGCGTCGTTGAACGCGGCGCGGAGCAGGCGCTCCTCGGCGATCTTGTGCTGCGTCACGTCGGTCATCGACCCGGCCATGCGGATCGCCCAGCCGTTGTCGTCGCGCACGGCGAGCCCCCGGCTGAGCACCCAGGTGTAGTTGCCGTCGCGCCGCCGGATCCGGTGCTCGTCCTCGAAGTGGTCGGTCAGCCCCTCCAGGTGGGCGGAGATGGCCGAGCGCATCCGCTCGACGTCCTCGGGGTGCACCCGGCGAAACCACTCTCCCGGCGTCGTACCGACCTCGTCGTCGGTGTAGCCGAGCATCGCCTTCCACCGGGGCGACAGGTACAGCTTGCCCTCGGAGACGTTCCAGTCCCACAGGCCGTCGTGGGCGCCCTGGACGGCCAGCGCGTAGCGCTCCTCGCTCTCGCGCAGCGCCGCCTCCGCCTTCCGACGCTCGGCGAGGTCGCGGTAGATCGACAGGACGAGCGAGCGATCGCCAAGCCGCACCACCCGGCTGGTGACCTCGATCGGCTGCTCGACGCCGTCGCTCCGCCGGACCAGCGTCTCGCGCGGTCGGCCGGGGTCGAAGGTGCTCAGCGACGTGGTCCTCAGGTAGGAGAGCACCTCCCGAGGGGGGCGGCTGAACAGCTCCTCGCGGCTCCGGCCGAAGAGGTCCTGGGCCGCCATGTTGGCGTCGACGAGGCGGTCGCTCGACGGCTCGTACAGCGTGATGCCGTCGGCGGCGCCGTCCATCAACATCCGGTACCGCTGCTCTCCCTGGAGCACCGCTTCGCGGAGGACCGCCATCATCAGGGTGGGGGCGAGGTCCCAGGCGAGCTGGGTGAGCTGGTCAGCGAGCGACGGATCGGCCTCTTCGACGAAGCCGAGCACGATCGCGGCGACCGCCTCGCCGTCGCCGATCGACAGGACGAGACCCCCGGTCAGCCGTCGGGCGAGGGGCGGGAACACCCGGCCGACCCCCTCGGGGTCCAGGCGGCCGCCCTGGAGGAGGGCCACGGTGCCCGGGCGGTTGACGAAGCCGGCGATTCGGGTCGGGAGCTCGACGCGGTCGGCGAGATCCTCCTCCACGCCCACGACCACCCGCCGGGCCGCCGAGGACAGGGGCTCACGGGCCCCGCCGACGACGAACAGCGCGCCCGCCTCCGCCTCGGCGAGCTCGACGAGGCGCCGCACGAGCGTCTCCGCGCCGGCCCCCAGGGGCGCGGCGCGAAGCTCCCGCAGCAACGTCGGGGTCGCTTCGCTGATGACTGCCGCCTCGGAGCCCGGCAGCCGCACGACGACTTCGTCCATCTCCTCCCCAGGAATCAGTTCAGACAACCTAATCGGCGGGATTCACCCTCGACTTTAGGAGAGGTCCCGGTCGCTAGACGGCCCCTCATGATTATGAGGCCCCGGGAGCGGGGAGGATGGAGGGCCGAGGTCAAGGACCGAAGAGGGAGCGGGGCTTGCCCCCCGTGACCGATGAGGGACGCAGGAATCGGGTCTCCAGACCAGCGCGGAGGGCCTCAGTATTGTGAGGGGCCGTTTAGATCGTACCGGACCGAAGCGGCGCCTTCCCCGCCAGGGCGCGCTCCAGCTCGGAGCGGCGCTCTGCGACCGACGCGGCCAGCGACGCCTGGCCCCGCGCTCGCAGGAGGTTGTGCTCCCCCCGTGCCGGCGCCACGGCGGCCCGCCAGCCGAAGTAGCTCTCGTTCAGGGCGTCGGCGGCGAACCGCGCCGCCAGCTCCAGGGCGCTCCGCTCCAGCCCGAGCACGAGCCCGCGGCGGGTGGAGGCCGGCAAGGGCCGCTCGGCGACATACGCGCCGAACGCCGCCCCGAACAGCTCGACGTCCACCGACGCCTCCTCGACGTCCTCACCCCGAGGGTTGCACCAGCTGCGGGCCGCGTCTCCGAGCTCGACCTCCAGCGGCAGCTTGCCGAGCGTGTCGAAGTCGAGCAGGCACAGACCCCGCCCCGCGTCGTCGAACCGCAGGTTGCTGATCTTCAGGTCGCCGTGGGTGATCCGGACCGGGCCGCCCAGCTCTCCGTCCCACCGCTCCCAGGCCGCCATCAGGCGCTCGGCGAGCGCCGCCACGTCGTCGTACAGCCGGTGCTTCGGGTGTCGCTCCAGGGCGGCGGCGAGGGTGGCGACGTGGGCGACCGTGTCGTGGGCGCCGGGGCGGGAGAAGGCGAACTCGTGCTGCAGGTCCTCGGTCGCGCGGTGCCAACGGGCGACCAGCCGCCCCGCCTCCGCCGCGAGCGCGGGCCCGGTGACCGTGTCGTGGGTGACGCCCGGCACCCACGTCAACGCGCGCCACGTCCGCCCCTCGGCGTCGAGCACCCCCGCCGCGCCGTCGCCGGATCGGAGCAGCCGCGGCGTCAGCATGCCGCGCTCGGCGAGGTGACGGGTGACGCGGTCGATGTCCTCGCACGCTCGAGCGGGGAACATCGGGTGCTGCCTCTGGAGAACCGCAACCGGCGGCTCGCCGACGACGAACGTGTCGTTGATCAGGCCGCCGTCCAGCGGTCGCACCGGCTCGTTCTTCAACTCCGGCCACGCCTGGAGCGCGGCGGCCGCCGGCCCGATCACGCGGCGGGCTCCTCCGGCTCGCCGTCGCACAGGTTGTCGAGCAGCGTGAAGAAGCCGTTGTGCTCGATGAGGGTGTGCTGGCGGAACTGCAGCTGGATGGTGTCCCCGGCGGCGTGCCAGGGGCTGACGTCGATCAACGTGCGGGTGAACTCGCCGGGGTGGTAGCTGTCCTGGTCGATCCAGGGGGCCCCCGGGATGGGATCGTGGTGCTCCAGGAGGGCGGGCACGAAGCCCCCCGTCCAGACCGCGAGATCCCGCTCCTCGAGCACCTCGCCGTCCTCGTCGAGCACCCGGAGGGACAGCGCGACCCCGTCGACGCCGAGCTCCGACAGCTGGTCCATGACGAAGACCGGGTGCACCGGCACGAACGGCACGGTGGTGAGCACCGCGACGGACCCGGGATCCCCGGCGTCGTTGGAGCGCAGCAGGGCGGCGTGGGTGCCGGCAGGCATGTCCAGCGTCTCCTCGCCTGCGAGGGCGGAGAAGTCGGCGCCCTCCTGCACGACGAAGACCCGACCGCCCTCGGCGACGGTCAGCTCGCTCTCGCCGGGGTGGCCGAAGCCGGACAGATCGCCGTCCTCGAAGCCGCACGCTCCGGGGTCGACGGGGGCCAGCCCTTCATCGACGGGCTCGATCGGGTCGACCGACGGCAGGTGGATCTCGTTGTCCGAGCAGCCGACCGCGAGGAGCGGGATCAGGGACAGGACGCAGGCTCGCACGGCGCCCATCGTAGCGCTCCGGGCGGCTCTGGTAGGCTCCGATTCCGAGGAGGCGCTCGATGATGCACCGCACCCTGACCGCGTTGGCTGCCACCCTGATCCTGATCGCCGGCTGCGGCGGCGGCGACGAGACCACCACCACTCCGGAGCCCGAGACCGAGGCGCCGGTCGCCGAGGCGACGCCCGAAGCGACGCCCGAGCCGGTCGCGGAGGAGACCCCCGCCGAGGACGCCGAGGCGGCTCCCGCGGGCGAGCTCCCCGAGCGGCTGGCGACGTTCTTCGCCACGTTCTCGGACGAGGACCGCGCCAAGAGCAACCCGCTGTCGGGCAACGCAGAGGCGATCAGCAAGGGCGGGGACGAGTTCCAGGCGACCTGCTTCCCCTGCCACGGCCGCGAGGGCAAGGGAGATGGCCCGGCCGCCCAGGCGATGGGCATCAAGCCGGCGGACCTGTCGGACACCGTCCGCGGAGCGCTGATCAGCGACGGCGAGCGCTTCCTCATCATGAAGAACGGCATCCCGGACACCGCGATGCAGCCCTTCGGCGCGGCGCTCAGCGATGACCAGATCTGGCGTCTGCTCGCGTTCGTCGAGTCCCTGCGCGCCCCCGCCGCCGAGTAGCGGCCGCGCCGCCTGGGAGCCTGGAGCGCATAGCCGCCTGTCGCCCCGAGGACCGGATGCGCCCGAT
>CAYQEG010000052.1:0-40900 GCA_964416435.1 uncultured Rickettsiales bacterium | reverse complement strand
GAGCCCGTCGAGCCGGAGGCGTCCGCGGACGCCCAGCCCGCCAACGCCGCCCCCCCCGCCGCGGCGCCCGCGCCGGAGCCGGAGCCGGAGCCTGAGCCGGAGCCGGAGCCGGAGCCGGTCGCCGTCGTGGAGCCGGAGCCTGTCCCCGAGCCCGAGCCCGAGCCCGAGCCGGAGCCGATCGCAGCGCCGCCGTCCGCCGTCCAGGCCGACGTGGACGCTCCCTGGCCGGCGCGCCGCCTGCGCTTCTTCGCCGGGGTCGGCATCGGCCTGGACTCGGTGCTGGGCGCGACCCCCGCGCTGGAGGGTCGGATCCAGGTCGGCCTCGACGTTCGAGGCTGGCTGCGGGTCGGCACCTCCTTCTCGGGGACCGGCGTGCAGTTCGTGCCCACCGAGGGCTACGACGCGGTGTACGGCTGGGACCTGATGGGGGGTGTCTGGGTGAGCCCCCTGAAGCGCCGCGGGTTGTGGCTCGGGTTGCAGGTCGGCGGTCGACGGTTCGAGTACCTGGAGGGGCCGGTGGACTTCGGGGACGCGGTGACCGCGTCGGTCGAGGGGCTCCTGGACGACGCGACGGACCCGTTCGACATCCGCCGCGGCGGCGACGACGCGTTCGCCCTCCGGCTCGAGGTCCAGGGCGCCCGCCGGGCCGCCCGCTGGCTCGCGGTGTCGCCATACGCCACGGTCGAGGTGGACTTCTTCGGCGCGGACCACCACGCGACGGGTCGGCCCCGCGCCTGGTCCGCCGTCGCGGTCGACCTGCGCTTCGGCGTCCAGTTCATCGGCATGGCCCACATCGGTGACGGCCTGCCGGGCCGCAAGAAGCGGCGCTGATCGCACCCGGAGAAGAAATTCCGATCGGTTCTGGGGGCCCGCCGCACTCGTGGGGTGATGGCGACGCTCTACCTCGATCCCGATCTCGTCGAAGCAGCCCGAGCGGACCTCCCCGGGGCCCGTGACCGCCTGCTCGACGCCTCCCTGACCCCCGTCCTCGCCTGGTGCCGGCGCATGGGAGGCCCCCGGGTCGACCCCGAGGACGCGGCGCACGACGTGCTCATCATCGTGCTCACGCGACTGGAGCAGCTCGAGCGGCCCGACCGGTTCGGCTCCTGGCTGTACGGCATCACCCGCCGCGTCCTCGCCGCCCACCGGCGCCGGGCGTGGGTCCGCCGCTGGGCCTCGGCGGTCGTGCCCGAGGCCGCGTCCAACGACAACCCGGAGCGCGACGCGTCCGGCAACGAGACGGCCAGCGAGGTCCAGGCGGTGCTCGAGCAGCTGCCCGTCCGGCAGCGCGAGGTGCTGGTGCTCTGCGACGTCGAGGATCGCACCGACGCCGAAGTGGCCCAGCTGCTCTGCGTGCCCCTGGGCACCGTGAAGAGCAGGCTGCGCCTCGCGCGCAACCGATTCCGCGCCGTGGCCCAGCGCCGCAGCGCCCTCGTCACTTTCCTCGAGGCTCCCAGCTGGGGAGGGTAGATCGATGGGTTGGCGCCGCGAACTGAAGGCCTATGCCACCGAGACGCGACCGCGGCACGCCGCGGTCAACCGCGTCACCGGCGAGGTCTACGCGAGCCTGGACGCCCGCACCCTGCGGCGCCCCCGGCGCACGCCGGCGTTCGCCCTGGGGTTGGCCGGCGGCGCCCTCGCGGCCATCCTCGCGGTCGTGCTCCACGTAGCCCTCGGCCCCGTCCTGCCCGGACCGGACGCCGACCCCCTGCGGTTGGTCTCCGAGGACGGCTGGCAGACGCTCGCGCCGACGAGACACGTGGCGCTGGACTACCAGGGCAAGGGAGCGATCCGCGGCACCGCGGAGGCGCCCCGCCTGGAGTGGACCAGCGGCACCGTCCGGGCCGAGGTCGAGCCGGGCCGGGGGATCGAGCTGCAGGTCCGCACCCCCGAGGCCACCGTCCAGGTGATCGGCACCGTCTTCGAGGTCGAGCGCGGGGCGCCCGGCACGACCGTCAGCGTCGCCCGCGGCCGGGTCAAGGTCGAGTGCGACCTGGGCACCTCGGCCCTGCTGCAGCGCGGCCAGCGACACACCTGCCTGCCGACCACCGCAGCCGGGCTGCTCGGGCGCGCCCGTCACCTGCAGCGGAGCGGCGCCCCGCCGGCCGAGACCCTGACCGCCATCGAGCTGGGGCTCGGCCGCCCCGGGAACGACGCGGTCCACTTCGAGCTGCGCTACGTCAAGGTCCTGGTCCTCGCCGAGTCGGGGCGCCGCAAGGCCGCGTTGCGCCAGGCGAGCGCGCTGCTGGCGCGCGGCGCGGGCCACCGCACGGACGAGCTCGAGGAGCTGGTGTTGGAGCTCAGGAGCCGCCGAGGGCGCTGATCAGGGCGCGCACCTCGCGCTCGCGGTGGGCGGCGTCGGGCAGGAGCGCCCGGGCCTCCGCGAGGGCCTCGCTCGTCTTCCCCGCGTCGCGCAGCGCCTCGATCCTCACGATCCGAAGCTCGACCGTCACCGGGTCCGTCGCGCCCGGCCGGGTGAGGCCGTCCGCCACCGACTCCAGGACCGAGGTGGCGGGGGCGTTCGCGTCCTGCTGGGCCCTCGCCCGGGCGAGCATGCCGGCAGCGGAGGTCGGCAGGCAGAAGGCGTCGGCTCCCGCCTCGAGCCGGTGCTCGCCGCCGCGGCTGCAGGTCACGCCGACGGCGCCCCGGGTCACGGCGATGTGCGTGCCGGTCGGGTCGCGGGTCACCTCGAAGACCGTGCCCAGCACGCGGACGGCCGCCTCCCCCGTGCGCACGGTCACCTCGAGCCCCGCCGCCGGGTGGACCTCGACGCCCAGCGTGCCCGCCTCCCAGGCGATCACGGGCGCGTCGTCGGTGCCCTGGAGCAGGCCGTGGCCCTCGAAGGTCAGGTCCAGGCCGGGCAGGGGACTCGCCTCGGTGGTGGTCTCGGCGAGCAGCTCGCCGGTGGGGGCGGAGCCACGCGGCAGGAGGACGACTGCGAGCACCGCGGCGAGCGCCCCGGCGGCGAGCCCGAAGCCGAGGGGGCGCAGCCAGCCGGCGCCCCGCGCCGGCGCCTCGAGCGTGCCTTCGATGCGCGCGCGGACCCGGGCGACGGACTCGAGCTCCGGCTCGGTCTCCTCTTCGAATCGCTTCAGCGCGGCGTGCTCGTCGACCATCGTCATCCCGTGCCGGCGTCGTCGGACCACGCCTCGTGGAGGCGTCGCCGGCGGGCCAGCGATTCGAACCGCTGGCGGGCGGACCGCAGGCGGCTCTTGGCGGTCCCCACCGGGATGTCGAGGAGCTGGGCAGCCTCCTCGTCGGTGAGATCCTCTACGTCACACAGTACCAGCACCTCCCGCTGCTTCGGAGGGAGCAATTCGAGCACGGCCTGGACCTGCTGGCTGAGCTCGCTCAGCTCCTGCCGTCGCGCCGGGGAGGGGCCGTCGTCGGCCTGGTCGGCGGGCGCCACCCCGGGGACCCAGCGACGCACCCAGGCCTTGCGGCGGTGCCCCGCGATGGTTCGGCGCACGATGCCGTACAGCCAGGCGGGGAAGGCCTCGGGCTCCCGCAGGTCGGGGAGCCGCCGGAGCACGATCATGAGGGCGTCGTGGGCGGCGTCCTCGGGGTCGACCTTCGGCCCGCAGAGGCGGTTGCACCAGCGCAGCGCGACGGGGAGCCAGCGGTCGACGAGGCGTGAGACCGCCACGTCGTCGCCGGCCGCGGCGGCGAGCACCAGGTCGGCGTCCTCGGGCCGCCACTCCGTCAAGCGGGGGCCTTCAAGGGCAGCGGAAGGGGATGGGCTGGGTCTCGATCGTGACGGCGGGGCCGCCGGCGGCCGAGGTGTTGGGCAGCGGGTCCGTCAGCCAGGTGCCGCACGGAGGGGTGCCGTCGTACCCCTCGGCGGTGACCGACGCGACGTGGCCCTGCTGCACGACGCCGGCGTAGATGGCGTCCTGCTGGGTGTCGTCGAGCAGCGTGATCGCCACCTGCTGGGTGATCGGCTCGTCCGACACGAGCGGCCCGGTGGTCAGCCGGAGCACCCAGCCGGGCGCGCCTTCGTACTGGATCCGCCACGTGTTGCCGCCGAGGCTGGAGCACGCCAGGGAGTCCAGCGTGATGGTCTCGTTGAGCCCACCGCTGAGTTGCAGCGTGTAGGGAGCCGCTTCGGCGCTGCACGTGGGCTCGGCGTCATCGTCGTCGACAGGGGCGCTGTCGTCGTCGTCGACGGCGGTGCTGTCGTCGTCGTCGAGGGTTCCGTCTTCGGTCGGGCAACCGGCGAGCAATGCCAGCGCGGCGGCCGCGTACCACCAGGGGGCGAAGGAGCGTCGCATGGCCGCGATGCTACCGTTTCCGACCGAACGAGGAGTGACATGGGCGACGGTGGGGAGCGCAAGGCGGCGTTGGACTTCGGCGCACGGATCCGCGCCGCGGTGGGGCGCAAGAAGGACGACGAGCGGCTCGCGGAGGAGGCGGAGGAGGCCCGCCGCAAGCGGATCGGGCTCGCCCTGGACCGCCTGTTCGACGACCTCGAGGCGATGGGCCTCGCGGCGGGGGTGCTCGACGTGACCCGCGCCGGCCGGGGCATCACTTTCGTGCTGGACGACCGACGCATCCGGATCGCGAGCGAGCCGAGCGACGAGGCGCCCGACCACCTGGCGATCGAAGCGACCGGCGTCGAGCAGGCGCTCTGCGGCTACTTCGGCGACGAGGTGGACCGATGGGCCCTCAAGATCGAGCACCCCGCGAGGGGACGCCGGCGGGCGCACACCCAGATCTACGCGCTGCTCGGCATGGGCATGACGTGGCTGATCGAGCACGGGCTCGACCTGAAGCTCGGAGGCTGATTGCGGAAACCAGGTTTCTAGACCGCTCCTCCTCGCCCCCGCGGCCCGATCTCGGCGTCGCTCCTCGGTCACAAGGGAGCGACCTTGCTCCCTCGTCGCTCCTGGACCTCCAACCGCGGGGCCTTCGGATCCGCGGTCAACAAACCCGGTTCCCGCAATGAGGTCTGGGGCTACAGCTGGTCCTTGTAGTCGAACCAGTACTCCCAGGGAGCATCGAGATAGATGTCGGGGTGGCCGTACTCCCACCCGTACTCGTCCACCACCCGGAAGCTGTAGGTGTGGGGCACCAGGTTGACGTAGGCGCAGCCGTACCACTCCACCACCGCGCCCTCGAGGATCTCGTCGAGCGGGGGGCTCCCGGCCGGGGTGACGTAGATCTCGACGATGTCCTCGAGCGCCTTGAGGTCGTTGCACAGCCCGACCTGGAAGGTGTCGGGCACCGCGCTGTCGTCGTCGTCGGCTGCGTCGTCGTCGTCGGTGGCGTCGTCGTCATCGGCCGCGTCGTCGTCGTCGGTCGCGTCGTCGTCGTCGGTGGCGTCGTCGTCGTCCGGAGAGGAGTCGTCGTCGTCAGCCACGTCGTCGTCGTCGGCGGGCACGCATTGGCCGTCCTCCTCCTCGGTGCCGGGTCCGCACTCCAGGTCCGGGGGACAGCCGACGAGGGCCAGGGCGAGGGCGATGAGGATCGAGAGCGAGGTGCGCATGCGCCAAGCCTACCTCCGATCGCCTATCGTCCCGCGCCATGAAGCGCGCCGACAAAGCCGACCGCATCGTCACCCAGCTCGAGCAGCTGTACCCGGTGGTGCCGATCCCCCTCGATCACGCCGACGCGTTCCAGCTGCTGGTCGCCGTGGTGCTGTCCGCCCAGACGACCGACAAGAAGGTCAACGAGGTGACCCCGTCGCTGTTCGCGGTGGCGCCCGGGCCGTCGGAGATGGCCGGGCTCGAGGTCGAGGAGATTCGGGAGATCATCCGGCAGATCGGCCTCGCCCCCCAGAAGAGCAAGGCGCTGCGGGGCCTCGGCGAGCGCATCCGGGACGTGCACGACGGCGACGTGCCCCGCACGTTCGCGGAGCTCGAGGCGCTGCCGGGGGTCGGTCACAAGACCGCGTCGGTGGTGATGGCCCAGGCCTTCGGCGTGCCGGCGTTCCCCGTCGACACCCACATCCACCGGCTCGCCGCCCGGTGGGGGCTGAGCGACGGCAAGTCGGTCGACAAGACCGAGCGGGACCTCAAGAAGTCGTTCGACGAGGCCCTGTGGAACAAGCTGCACCTGCAGATCATCTACTTCGGCCGCGAGTACTGCCCCGCCCGCTACCACGACCTGGACGACTGCCCGATCTGCTCCTGGGCCGCCACCAAGAAGCGCAAGGCGGAGGAGGCGCGCGCCGACCGGGCGCTGCGCAACAAGCGCAAGCGGAAGCGGAAGAAGTAGCGGGCTACCAGGGTGGGGACCAGCTGTCTCCGGGCAGCAGGCAGTTGCTCGCCTGCAGCGTATGGCCGACGCAGTCCTCGATCTCCCACTGGAGCGCCGGGTCGTACATGTGCGCCTCGATGGCGGTGTCGTAGATCCCGAGGTTGCTGAACGCGTCGCTGAACTGCAGGAAGTAGTGCATGCGCAGCCACTGGACCAGGATCAGGTCGCGCATCCCGGCGTCGCCGCAGATGTCCGCGTGCAGCGCCGGATAGACCGTGCGCGCCCGCTGCAGGTAGAGCTCCAGGTAGTAGGTGAACGCGACGGCGCCGTCCCGGGCGGACAGCCCGAACGGGATGTACTCGCCGACCAGGCCGATGGCCGCCAGGCCGTTGATGTAGCAGTTGTGCTCGTCCAGCAGCTCCATGAAGCCGTAGGTGCCCTGGGTGCCGTACAGGTAGGTGGAGCTGTACAGGTCGGTGCTGCTGTCGGTCAGCATCGAGGCGATCTCGCTGCGCGGGAAGCCCTCGTAGAAGTTCACCTGGGGCTGCCACTCCTCCCGGATGAAGTAGCCGAAGTGCACCGGGAACAAAGCGTTGTCGTAGTCGAAGAAGTGGGTCTGCTCGTGGTGCATCGTCATCATCGAGTCCATGAGCCCGGACCACGAGCTGGAGTCGACGAACGCCCCGAACCAGGGGTCGGACTGCGTCAGCGTGAGCAGCAGGTTGCCGGACGGGTAGCGCCGGTCGGTCACCTCGAAGACGGTGCTCTCCCAGTTCGACGGGGAGTAGGACGACTGCAGGTCCGCCAGCGAAGCGGACGGCGAGACGCCCGGCTCCGTGTAGCAGTAGGGGCCGCCCGGGTCGGGGGTAGCGTCGTCGTCGTCGCCGCCCGGATCCGGCGTGACATCGTCGTCGTCGTCCCAGGGCGGCGGGGTGGTGTCGTCGTCGTCGGCCGCGTCGTCGTCGTCGGCCGCGTCGTCGTCGTCGGCCGCGTCGTCGTCGTCCGCCGGGCGGGGGGTGTCGTCGTCGTCGCCCTGGTCGTCCACGGTGTCGTCGTCGTCGACCGCGTCGTCGTCGTCGGCCGCGTCGTCATCGTCGTCGTCGGGTGCTTCGCCGAAGTACAGGTCGACGTAGCAGCCCCACAACAGCAGGGACGCGGCCAGAGCCGCAGGAATGGAGAATCGGCGCAAGCTCACGGGCGGTCCCCGATCGCTCCCTCCGCGCCCGAGCGATGTATAGCAGGGAGCCGGGCTGGTGGCCCGTGAGTTCGGCGCCGGTCAGGCGGCGCGGAGCGTCAGCGAGTCCCGGATCGCCTCGAGCGCGGCGCGGACCTGCGCGGCGTTGGCGGGGCGCTCGTCCGGTCGGCGGGCGAGCATCGACAGCACCAGGTCGTCCAGCGCGGCGGGCAGCTGCGGGGCGTGAGCCGTGAGCCGGCGCGGGGTGCTGGTCAGGACGTTGGCGCAGATGACGGCGATGTCGTGGCCGCCGTGGGGGAGTCGCCCGGTGAACAGCTCGTACAGGGCGGCGCCCAGTCCGTACAGGTCGGACCGCTCGTCCTCGGGTCGCCCCGCGAAGCGCTCCGGCGGCATGTACTGCGGTGATCCCTCGACCCGCTCGGAGTCGGTGCCCCGGCTGGCGTGGTTGAGCGTGCGGGCGAGCCCGAAGTCGACGAGCTGCAGCGCGCCCTGCTCATCGATCAGGAAGTTGCCTGTCTTGACGTCCCGGTGGAGCACTCCGGCGGCGTGCACCGCCTCCAGCGCGTCGCACGCCTCGATGGCGAGCTGCAGCCCGGCGTCCAGGGACGGGCGGTCCTGGCGGACCGACTCTCGCAGGGTCTCGCCGTTGACCACCGGCATGCTCAGCCAGAGCACGCCGCTCCAGGTGCCGGCGTCCAGCGGCCGCACGACGCCCGAGTGGCGCACGCGGCTGGACAGCAGCACCTCCCGCCCGAATCGATCGACGGCGGCGTCGAGGTCGGAGTCGGGGTGCCATACCTTGAGCGCGACCTCCCGCAGGCGGGTGCGGTCCCAGGCCGCGTAGACCGTGGCGACGCCGCCGCGGCCCAACTCGTCCCACAGGACGAACCGGTCCGCGAACACAGCGCCGGCGCGGAGCACGGGGCGTCGCGAGGGGGCGGTTGCGGTCGTGGTGGTCTCGGTCGTCATCGTCTCTTGTGTCCGGGCGTCTCGTCCTGTTCTACGGACGGAGAGCACAGGAGGTTTCATTCGATTCGGACAGGACTTGGACTGATCGGTTCCCGGAGTTGACGGCACTGACCAGGTGAAAGCGCTGCCTCATCTTCTTCCATGGAAAGGAAGCCCCATGCAGCACCGCCATCTCCTCGCCCTGTTCTCCCTCCTCCTGTTCGCCCTCGCCGGCTGCGCCGACGGCGCCGGTGGACCGGACGCCCCCGCCGGGGACCTGATCGCCGAGCTCGACCTGGGCGACCTGACCGACGTCGCGGTGGACGACGACCGCGGAGAGGTCGCCATCCACGTCGTCGACGGCGACGTGGTGACCGTCTACGCGGACATCCACGGCGGCGAGGAGAGCGACCAGGACGACGTCGCCATCAACGTCGAGGAGAGCGGCGGCGCCCTGGCGATCGACGCCGTCGTCGCCGCCGAAGACGTCGAGGCGGACCTGGACGTGCGCGTACCCGCCGGGGTCCACCTCCAGGTCGACACCCTCGGCGACGTGCTCGTGACCGGCCACCACGGCGACGCCGAGATCCAGGCGATCGACGGCGACGTCGAGGTTCAGGTCCCCGACCTGGAGGCCGGCGTCACGCTGACCATCGAGGCGGACGACGGCGCGGTCCGGATCGGTCTGCCCGCGGACGGCGCGGGAGCCCAGGTGACCGCCGCCTCCACCGGCGGCTCGGTGCTCTTCGAGGGGCTGGTGTTCGACGGCGTCAACGCGGCCGGCGCGGCGAGCGGCACCGTCGGCGACGCCGGCGCGGTGATCACCGTGGAGGCGTCCGGCGACGTCGTGTTCGAGGCGCTGTAGGCGCACCGGTGGGACCCCGGGCTGGCGCCCCGCCGGCCCGGTCCCATACACTCCGGGTCATGGTCCGCTCCCTGCTCCCGCTGCTCGTCACGGCCCTGTTCGCCGTCTCGTCCCTCGCCGGCTGCACGACCAGCTACGACGCCCACTGGAACATCGAGTTGATGGACTTCGGGGTCGGAACGTGGGCCGAAGGGCCACCGACCGAGCCCGAGTCAGCGGTCTTGATCAACGACGGCGACACCGTGTTCCGGCTCCAGAGCATCACCCTGGACGGGGACGCGGCGGGGGCGTTCGACATCGAGCTGACCAGCGGGGGCGAGCTGCCGACCGACCTGGCGACCGGGATCGGCGTCGGGGTCACCGTCACCTTCGTCGGGGAGCCCGGCGTCGAGGAGTTCGGCGGCGAGATCACCGCGGCGCTCTCGCCGCCGGTTCGGGGCGCGCGCCCGCGCGCCTACCTGAGCCTGCCGATCACCCTCACGCTCGACTGCGACGCCGACGACGACGGCGACCCTGTCGCCGGCTGCGGCGGGTTCGACTGCGACGACTTCGACCCCGCCAAGGCGTCGACCTTCGAGGAGCTGTGCAACGGCCTGGACGACAACTGCACCGGGGAAGCGGACTACCCCGGCTCGGAGGTGGACGTCGACAACGACGGCTTCCTGTCGTGCGAGGACTGCCTGGACGGTGACTCGTTCAGCTACCCCGGCGCGCCCGAGCGCTGCGACGGGTTCGACAACGACTGCGACGGCACCCCCAACGCCGAGGGCGGCGAGACGGACGGCGACGGGGACGGTTGGCTGTCGTGCGAGGACTGCGACGACGGGGATCCCGATGTCGGTCCCTTCGAGTGCCTGCGCTGACGAGTCCGGCTCCGTTCAGAGACCGATCTCCGCCGCGTCGACTCACCCCAGGGCGGGGCGAGGCTCCCCTTCGATCGCCTCGACGCGCACGAGCGCCGCGGGACCTCGGCGTCCCAGGAGCGTGACCGTGAGTCGTGTCGATCCGTAGCTCACGCCGACGTCGCCCGTGGTGAACGGGAGCCGGCGCTCCGCGTCGCCGTAGAAGCGCAGCCTCGCGGGGGCGCGCACCGTGTGGGTGGGCCACGCCCGGGGGTCGCTGCGGATGCGCCGACCGACGTCGACGAGGGCCTGGGTGTGGAGCTCGTTCCGGCCGCCCTCGGGCGCCTGGCCGATCGACCGGAGGGCCCGGAGCAGCGGCTCGGGGGGCGGGGCCGTCGCGGGCTCCAGGGGTGGCGGCGGAGCGGGCGTCGCGATGGGCTCGGGGGTCGGCTCGGGGGTCGGCTCGGCGGCGACCTCGACGACGGTCGGCGTCGGCTCGGGGGGCGCCGGCGCTGGCGCGACGTCCACCCGGGGGACCGGCTCGGCCGCCGCGACGGCGGCCCCGGGCGCTTCGGTCTCGTCGGGGAGCAGCGCGAGGGCTGCGAGCACCGCGACGACCCCGACGCCCAGCAGCCCCACCAGGAGCAGCGCCGCGATCAAACCGCTCCGGCTCGGCCCCGGTCCATCGTCGTCGTCAGAGTCGTCGTCGAAGTCCATCGGCTCGTCGACGTCCGGCGCGGCGTCGAAGGCGGGCGAGGCCTCGACGGTCGGTGGCGGCGCCTGCTGCGGGGTCGGCGGGGGCGGGATCGGCGGGGGCGCCGCCGTCGCTTCGGGGACCGCGGTGGGCTCCGGGTCGGGCAGGAACGCGACGCGCTCGGGCACCGGCGCCGACGGTTCGGTGACCGCCTCGGCGGCCGGGTCCCAGGAGTCGCCGGGCGCGGTGTCGTGGGGACCCCGCGGAACGTGCGCCGCGGGACGCGACCGGCGCGGCGGCGGCTTGAGCTCGCCGGCGCGGTCGATCCGCACGACATGCAGCCCCAGCAGCTCGTCCAGGCCGCCCTTGCGGTGCACTGCGCGGAGACGCTCGGCCCCGTTGCGGCTGGTCTCGACCTGCGGCTTGAGGTGCCCCCCGTCGCCCTCTCGGATGCGCAACAACCGCAGCCCCGGGTCTCCCGTGAGCAGCCGCAGGTTGCGGGTCACGCGGTGCCAGTCGCTCACGCCGAAGCTGTCGAAGTCGGCGTCGATCTCGACGTCCAGCAGTTGGCGCGGGGCGAGGTCGTCGGGCACCCGATCCTCGCCGGGCTCCTCCTCGGCGTAGACGCGGCCGAAGGCGACCCGGTAGACCTCGTCGAGCAAGCCGTCGACGACCTCGGTCCAGGCTTCCTCCACGTCCGGCCGATCGCTGAGGGGGGTGCCGTCACCCGGCAACAGCTCGAACCGGGCGAAGTCCTCGCCCATCCAGTCGCACGCTTCGAGGAGCACGGGTACACAGCGGGCCTCGCCCGCCTGGGCCCGGCGCACCATCCACGCCACCTCGCGGTCCATCGCGAAGGCGTACTCCAGGAACGTGGGGGTCACGAGGAGGACGTACACGTCGGCCGCGTCGAGCAGCCGGCCGGTGCCCGAGGTCCACTCCATCGCCCGGTCCTCGAGGACCGGACCGCCCAGGACACCGGCGGTACGCCAGGCCCGAAGGCGGCGCCGCAGCTGGAAGCAGTGGGCGACGTCTTCGTGGGAGAAGCTGTAGTAGACAGCGACTCGGCGGGCCATCGGTGGACTCTACCGCGGTCCGCCGCCCCCTCCCATTGCCGCGCTCAGCGCGCGGCCGCGGCCTCCACGAGGCGGCGCGGGATGGCGCGGAGGAGCTCGTCGACGGTGGTGAGCCCCTGCCCGATCTTGTCGAGCGCGTCGTCCACGATGCTGCGGTGGCCGCTCGCCTCCAGCGTCTGGCGCAGCTCGGCCGGGCTCGCCCCCGCGGTCACCGCGTCCTGTAGCGCGCGATCGAAGACCGTGAGCTCGAACACACCGACCCGCCCGAGGTAGCCGCTGCCCCGGCAGGCGGTGCAGCCCGCCCCCCGCACCAGGTCGATCCCGTCGGCCAGCCCGCCCAGGAGCAGCTCCTGCTCGTGGGTCACGAACGCCGGCTGGGCGCAAGACCGGCAGACCCGCCGGAGCAGGCGCTGCCCGAGCACTGCGAGGAGCGACTCGGCGAGCACGTCGTCGGGCAGCCCCAGCGTCCGGAGGCGGACCAGCGTGCCGATGGGGTCGGCGGAGTGCAGGGTGGTCAGCACGAGGTGGCCGGTCGACGCCGCGCGGGCCGCCGCGAAGGCGGTCTCTTCGTCGCGCACCTCGCCGATGAGCAGCACATCCGGGTCCTGCCGCAGGAACGCGCGCACGAGCTGCGGGTACTCGGCGCGAGGCCCGACCTGCTTCTGGCTGATCTTCGGCAGCCAGTACTCGATCGGGTCTTCGGCGGTGATGATCTTGCGGCCGGGATCCCGCAGCTCCGCGAGCGCGGAGTACAGCGTCGTGGTCTTGCCGCTGCCGGTCGGGCCGGTCACTACGATGAGCCCCTCGGGGTTGGCGAGCAGGCCCAGGAGCCGGGCGCAGTCGTCCTGGATGAGGCCCAGCTGGGTGACCGGCCGGAGCCCCGCCTCGGTGTCGAGCACGCGCACGACCACGTCTTCGCCCGTCGGACCCGGGAGCACGCTGACCCGGAAGTCCCGCACCGATCGGTGCGTGCCGTCGATGATCGCGCACCGGAACCGCCCGTCCTGGGCGGCCCGCCGCTCGGCGATGTCCAGGTTGGCGAGGGCCTTGATCCGTCCGACCACGGA
Source organism: uncultured Rickettsiales bacterium (assembly GCA_964416435.1). Lineage (GTDB taxonomy): Bacteria > Myxococcota_A > UBA796 > UBA9615 > UBA9615 > CAYQEG01. The sequence goes on along the minus strand of CAYQEG010000052.1, from coordinate 28,015 downwards.
GGGGAGGTTCTCGGGGCTGATCCGGGTCGTCAGCTGCCGCAGCACACCGTCGACCCGGATCCGGACGTCGACGTCCGCCGGGAACGCCTCGACGTGCAGGTCGCTTGCGAGCCGCGCGACCGCGTGCATCAGCGCGTCGTCCAGGAGCTCGGCCGCGCTCGCGTCCGGGCCGGGGGGCGGCGTGCGCAGGTCGAGTTCGTGCAGCCCGGCGACCCCTCGCGAGCCGGGGTAACCCAGGTCGAGGGCGCGGTCGACCTCGTACTGGTTGAGCGGCACCGGCTCGACGGGTCGGCCCCAGCGGTTGGCCAGGGTCTCGACGACGGCGTCGTCCTCGGGGTCGACCATGCCCAGCTGGACCGGCTCGAAGGCGCCGGTGTCGACCTTGCCGAGCACGACGCAGCGGTTTCGGACCGCGAAGCTGAGGGGGAGTCGGCGGATCGAGTGCTCGTCGAGCTCGAAGTGGGACAGCTCGACGAACTCGCCCGGTTGGCGGCGCGGCATCAGGCCTCCAGGTGGAAGCGCTCGCGCATCGCCGCCGCGTGCTCCTCGGGGCTGGTCGCGAGCAGCTCGGCGGCGCGGCGCCGGATCGCGCTCGCCTTGTCGTCGGACGCGTGGTCCAGGGCGGCCCGAGCCGCCTGCGCCAGGATGGTGCCCAGCGCCTCGACGGCGGCCAGCCGGACCGGCTCCGGCCAACTGGGGCGCCGCAGGAACGTGCGCTCCTCCAGCAGGCGGCTCAGCAGGGGCATCGCGCGCTCGCCCGTCTGCAGGGCCAGGCCGACGAGGGACCCGGTGGCCACGTCTGGCGGCAGGTCCTTGGAGGCGAAGAGCTTCTGCAGGCCGTCGAGCGTGCCCGACGGGTCTGCGCGCAGCAGGTGGGGCACGACCTCGGCCATGCCGGTCGGATCCAGTCCGCCGGAGAAGGCCGCCTCGGCCAGCCACCGCCGCGCCGGGTCGGAGTTGCTGCGCACGAGGCCGCGGGCCACCTCGGTGCGGACCCGCGGGTCGACGTCGGCCCCCATGAGGCCCGTGAGCTTCTCCTGGAACGCGGGCAGGCCGATGCTCCCCAGGATGACCACCACGTTTCGGGTGAAGTACCAGGGGTTGTCGCCGTGCCGATCCAGCTGACGGACCAGCGGCTCGAGCAGCGTGGCGGGGTCGTCCCCCTCCATCAGGGCCCGCTGGCCGACGTGGGTCAGCACGTCCACGAGCTCCAGCCGCACCACGCGCCGCATCGACGTGCGCAGCTCCTCCATGAGCGTCGTGATCGCGTGGGGCGCGAGCACCCGCAGCATGTCCTGACTGCGCTCCCGATCCGGACCTGCACCCGCCTGCAGCTGGTGCAACACCGTGCGGAGCAGCTCGGGGCTGGCCATGTACTGCAGCGACATCCGAGCCCGCCCGCGCAGCTCCTCGGGGCGCCCCGGGAGCGTCGCCATGGCGACCGCCCCGACCGCGTCGAACGCCGCGGTGCGGTCCCCGCCGGCCAGCGCCTGGGGGACCAGGTCCTCCATCGCGTGGAGGCAGCCGAGCCCCTTGCTCGCGCTGGTCACCTGCGTCAGGTGGCCTGTCAGCTCCCGGAGCACGCCGCCCTGCTTGGCGGTGTCGCCGCGCAGCTGCTCCAGGACGCCGACGCGGACCTGCTGGGCAGGCCCTCCCGCCGGCAGCTCGGTGGCGAGGTAGGAGCCGACGGCGTCGGGGAGCAGTCGCGCGACCGCCTCGGCCGCCTTGGCGGAGATCGTCTGGTCGAGCCGCCCGCTGTCGAGGGAGCCGAGGTCGACGCGGAGCCGGTCGAGGATGGCGTCGATGTCGTCGGTGGTCAGCCGGCTGGCCGCGATCTGCGAGGGGTCGAAGCGCTCCTCGAAGTACTTGTCGACGAACGCCTCCATGCGCTCGCCGTCGACCAGGTCGTCCAGCTTGCCCTCGGCGGCGAGCCGCCCGAGGTCCGTCTGGGTCCAGTCGATCTCGCCCGTCAGCCCGGCCTTGTCCAGGAACGGGGTGAGGTCCATCGTCTCGAGCGTCTGGCGGATGTCGTCGTCGGTCTTGGGGGCCCGGACGTTGACGTCGAGCTTGGCGAGCCCCAGGTCGCGGGGAGCGCCGCCCCGCAGCGTGGTCCGGCTCTGGGCCGGGTCGGTGCGGTGGAGCCAACCGAACAGCCGCAGCACCTCGTCCGCGGTGGCGCCGGGCTCGAGCAGCACGTTCTCGACCCCTCGCTCGCGCAGCCAGGCGGCCAACTCGATGCTGAAGCCCTGCTCGTCACAGGCCTTGTAGATGGAGTCGTTGTTGATGCTCAGCAGGGAGCTGTCCGCCCCGAGCAGCAGGTTGCCGAGGCTCTGGCCCAGGCTCTGCACCCGCTCGCCGACGCGGCCGGCCACGCTCTGAACGATCGAGTGACCCTCGGGGTAGACCCGCAGATTGGTGATGAGCGCCCGGAGCAGGCGCACGAGGTAGACGAGGTCGTCCTGGCGGACCGTCTTGAGGGAGTTGGCCGGGATCGTGCGCACGGGACGGAGACGATACCGCGTTCAGCCGGCCGGGGCCTCTCAGACGCCGGCGTTGAGGCGCGCGGTCTCCATGTCCGCAGTGTCGGTCGAGATGAGGCGCTGGCGCGACAGCGCCGTCAGGCTGTCGCGGTAGCTCAGCCCGCCGGTCTGGTTGCCGACGTAGCTGGCCAGCTTGCTGAGGTCGCCGATGCGCAGGATGGTCCGCACCGCGGTGTTCGCCCACATCGTCTCGACGCAGGGCACGCGGCCGCCGCCCACCTTGGGGAGCAGGCGTTGGTACAGCACCCCCACCAGGGTCGACGCGATGGCCTGTCGGATCCGCGGCTGCGCGTTGTCCGGGAAGCTGCCGATCATCCGCGTGATGGCCGCGATCGGATCTTCGGCGTGGAGGCTGGTGATGACGAGGTGGCCCATCTCGGCGGCCCGGAGGCACTGCTCGATGGTCTCGGGATCCCGGACCTCGCCGACGAAGATGACGTCCAGGTTCTCCCGCAGCGCCGACCGCACCCCCTCGGGGAACGACGAGACGTGGGCGCCGACCTCACGCTGGATGACGAGGGATCGCTTGTCCTCCAGGACGTACTCGACCGGGTCCTCGAGCGTGAGGATGCCCTTCTCGGCGTTGAGGTTGAGGTGCTCCAGGAAGCTGGTGCAGGTGACCGTCTTGCCGGCGTCGGTGGTGCCGCAGACGATGAACAGGCCGCGCGCCAGCCCCAGGAGGTGTTCGCGGGTCTGCTCGGGCAGGCCGAGCTTGCCGAACGGCAGGATGTCCGAGCCGATGATGCGGATCGCCGCGTAGACGCCGGTCTGCCCGTAGGCCAGGTGCACGCGGTACCGGGCGTGAGCCGACGCGTACACGATGTCCGCCGACATCCGCTTGTGGAACCGCTGCTGCTCTTCGGGGTTCAGGAAGCAGGACGTGACGTGGTCCATCACGTCCTTGGTCACCATGTCGCTCTGGAAGGTCGCGACGCGGCCGGAGATCTTGAACTTCACCTGGGAGCCGCACTTGAGGAACAGGTCGGAGGCGCCGACCGCCCCCATCCCCTCGAGCAGCTCCTTGACGGAGATGTCCCGCCCGCGGACGTTGAGCACCTTCTGTTCGATCTGGGGCGTCTCTTCGGTTGCGGCTTCACTCACGGTCAATCTCCTCGGCTGAACTTGAACTTGAGCCCGCCGGCCTCGATCACCTCGCCCCCCTTGAGCAGCTCGGTGCCCCGGATGCGCTCCCCGTCGAGCCGCACGTGGGCCCACATCGACAGCACCTTGACCATGAAGGCGCGGCCCGACGGGACGACCTCGAACTGCTTCTTGCCGAAGAACCGGGAGCCGTCGAGGCGGAAGTCGGCGCCGTCGAAGTAACCGACGGTCATGCTGTCGCCCTCCATCGGCACGATCTTGCGCTCGCCCTTCACCACGGCGGCGAGGTGCGGCTTCTGCTGCTTGAGCAGGGTCTCGCGGATGCGCTTCATCTCGCCTTCGGAGGCGAGCATCGTGCCGGCGTAGGCCTCGGGGGCGCCTCGTCCGGGCGCCTCCGCCGCCGCCGCGCTGGCCTTCTTCGCCTCCCAGGGCGCCTCCCCGGAGGGGGACGCGTTGGGTCCCGGCTTGCCGTCCGGCCCGTCGCCCTTGAAGCCGCTCTCCTTGAGCCCCTCGGCCCAGAACCCGGAGCCGCTCTGGTCAGCCTCGCCGCTGTCGTCGGTGCTCGTCGGCAGTCCGGTCTCGACGGCGTCGCGTTCGTACACCAGCGTGTGCTTGCCCAGCTCGATCGTGTCCCCATGCTGCAGGGTGATGGGTCGGTCGAGCTTGCCGCCGTTCAGGTAGGTGCCGGACGTCGAGCCCAGGTCCACCAGGATGTGGCGCGTACCCTCCAGCTCGACCCGGCAATGATGCCGGCTGACGGTCTGGTTGCGCACCTGCAGGCCGACGTCGTCGCCCCGACCGATGAGCAGCTGCGGAACGTCCAGCTGGACGGTCTGCTCGTGCTTGGTTCCGTACTTCACGACCAGGCGTGCCATGGACCCTCCTCCAACACACAGGGAACGGTGATGTTATCGGAAGCGCGTCGAGATGGTCAGTCCGTGGGACGAAGCTCGCTCAATCCCTCGCAGATTCGGTAGATCGTCGAGCAGCCGCAGGGGTAGTCGTTCCAGCAGCCGCCCTCGCCCCAGTTGAGCATCCCGCAGTCCTCCTCCTCGACCTCGGGTACGCACTCGCCGCCGTGGGAGTTGTTGGGCTCGTCCAGGCACCAGTTGATCCAGGTGGCGGGAGAGCCGTCGACCCAGCCCCAGGAGCTCTCGACGATCTCGTCCGCGAACCCGATCCACCAGGGTTTGTCCGTCGCGTAGCCGACCGCGGCGGTCGTCGCCCAGTCGAGCTCCGCCTGCGAGTCGAACGTGACCAGCTCGTAGCCATGGTCCTGGCAGGCGTCCCGAGCGACGTGCCAGGTCGTCTCCTCCACGCAGAACATGTAGGGGTGCAGGTCGTCGGGCCACCAGGCGACCGGACAGGGGCAGACGCCGTCCTCGTCGGCGACGTCGTCGCAGTCGTCGTCCAGGGCGTTGCACAGCTCCGGCGCCCCCGGGTAGATGCCGGAGTGGCTGTCGTTGCAGTCCTCGCCCAGGGGGACGCCGTCGCCGTCGTTGTCGACCGGGGGCTGCACGTCGTCGTCGTCGGTGGCGGAGTCGTCGTCGTTGGCGGTGGAGTCGTCGTCGTCGGTGACGTCGTCGTCGTTGGCGGTGGAGTCGTCGTCGTCGGTGTCGTCGTCGTCGTCGGTGGCGGAGTCGTCGTCGTCGTCGGTCGTCGGTCGTCGCGTCGTCATCGTCGACCGAGACGTCATCGACGTCGTAGCAGGCCCAGGCGATCCCCAGGACCAGGGCCAGGGGGAGCAGGAGGCGCGCGCGCATCGGCCGCAGCATAGTTGCCCCGACTCGGCGGAGCGTGCTGTTCTCCGCCTCCCGTGCTGCCGACTCGCGAACAGGTAGAGCAGATCGCGCCGGATGGCCGCTCCGTAGCGGCCGCGCTCAAGGTCGCGAGGCCGTCGAAGTGGGCCGACCTCGGCCGGGACGGCCGGGCCCTGTGGGGGAAGTGCGCCGGGTCGCGCACCTACGACGTACGGGTGGACCTCACGGACCTGGCGAGCAAGTGCTCCTGCCCGAGCCGCAAGTTCCCCTGCAAGCACGCCCTGGCGCTGCTGATCCTGCTCGCCGATGACCCGACCGCCGCGCCGGAGGGGGGCGAGCCGCCGGGCTGGGTGGCTGACTGGATCGCCGGGCGGGACGCCCGCAGCGCCGGGAAGGCGGCCCGGGAAGCGGCCCGGGACGAGGGCTTCAGCGACGAAGAGAAGGCGGAGCGCCAGGCGAAGCGGGACGCAGCGCGGGACAAGCGGGCGCGCAAGCGGGAGGACTCGGTGCGGGCCGGCCTCGCCGCCCTCGACCTGTGGCTGCGAGACCTCGTGCGCGGCGGCCTGGGGGCGGTGGAGGGGGAAGGGGACGCGTTCTGGGAGCACCGGGCGGCCGAGCTCGTCAACGCCCAGGCCGCGGGTCTGGGGCGCCGGCTCAAGGCCCTCGCGGAGGTGCCCGGCACGTCGGAGGACTGGCCGGTGCGGCTGCTCCTGGCGTTGGGGAGGATCGCCCTGTTGATCGACGCCTATGGCCGCCAGGACGAGCTCCCGGAGGAGCTGCGGGGGGAGCTGCGCGCGGCGATCGGCTGGAACCAGCGCAAGGAGGACGTCGCCGAGTCCGGCGAGCGGGTGGTCGACCGCTGGCTGGTCGTGGGCCAGAGCCTCGAAGTGGAGGACCGACTCACGGTGCGCCGGAGCTGGTTGGTCGGCCTGAGCAGCCGTCGTCCGGCCCTCGTCCTGGAGTACCGGGTCGGGAACCAGGCCTGGGCCGAGCGGCTGGCCCCCGGCCTCGTGGTCGATGCGACCGCCGTGTTCTGGCCTTCCGCCGGGCCGCTGCGTGCGCTGCTCGCCGACCGCACCGGGTCGGCCCCGGTGCTCGACGGACCCTGGCCCGGAGTGAAGGGCATCGACGGGTTCCTGCAGCAGGTCGCGCAGACCGTCGCAGCGGTCCCCTGGCGGATCCTGTTCCCGTGTCTGCTGACGGCGGTCACGCCGGTCCTGGACGACGGCCGGTGGTGGGTGCGCGACGCCGGCGGGGCCGGACTCCCTCTGGTCGAGGGGGAGCACTGGCGGCTGCTCGCCGTGAGCGGCGGCCGCCCCGTGGGGTTGGCCGGCGAGTGGAACGGAGATCGTCTGCGGCCGCTGTCCGTGCACGGCGACGGCGGCTTCGTGAGCCTGGAGGTGACGCCGTGAGCGGCGAGCTCCTTCGGCTGGCGCTCCTCGGGACGCGGGACAGCCCGCCCGGCTACCGCACGGGGACGCCGGTGGACGATCTGCTCGACCGTCGCCCGGACGACGATCCCGAGCGTCGGCTGTTGCTCGCCGCGGGAGGCCTCGCGGTCCTGCGCGTCGGCGCCGGCCTCCCCCCCCGGGCGCCGTCGCCGGCCGCGCCCGCCCCGCCCGACGTCGCGCCGGTGGTGCCTCCACGGGTCGAAGCGATGCTCCTGGACATGCTCCGGGGCACCAACCCCGGGCTGCTGCCGCTGGCGCTGGACCTCGTCGGTCGCCGCGGGTACCGACTCCCCCCCCAGCTCCTGCCCCTGGCCTTCGAGCGGTGTCCACGGGACCTGCGTCCAGCGCTCACGGCGGTGGTCGGGGAGCGCGGTCGTTGGCTCGCCGGCCAGGCGCCGGGTTGGGGTTGGGTGATCGCGAGCGCCGGGGCGAGCCCTGCCGCGACCGCGGTCGGGGAGCTCGACATCGAGCAGCTGCGCGAGTCCTGGGAGTTGGGCGCCCGGGCCGAGCGGATCGCCGCGCTGCGCCGGCTGCGCGCGTCGGACCGCGCCGAGGCGAGGACCTGGTTGAGCGAGGCGTGGAAGACCGAGGGGGCGGCCGATCGCCTTGCGATGCTGACCGTGCTCGGCGTCGACTGCGCGGAGGACGACCTGCCCTTCCTGGAGGCCTGTGGGGGCGATCGGAGCAAGAAGGTCCGGGCCGAAGCGAGAGCCCAGCTGGCTCGGATCCCGTCGTCCGACCTCGCCCACCGGATGACCGAGCGGGCGGCCGGGGTGCTGACCCTGGAGGTGACGGAGGCGCCCCGCCGTCGAGGGCTCCGCCGCCTGCTCGGCGCCCGCGGCGGAGAGCGGACCGTCGCCCTGCAGGTCCGGCCCCCCGAGAGTCTGCCGGACGACTGGGCCGCCGATGGCGTCGTGGACCGCACCTCGCCGTTTGGCTTCGGCCGTCGCGCGGACCACGTGTTCCAGGTCCTCCGGCAGGTGGACCCCGCCCGCCTCGTCTCCGCCCTGGACACCCGGGCGGAGACCCTGATCGGCGCGATCGCCGCCGATGACCTGCACGTCTTGATGGGGCTGAGCGACGGTGCCTTGCTCCACGGCGCCCAGGCGTGGGTCGCGCCGCTGTGGGATCGGTGGCAGGAGGCGTCGCCCGAGGCGGTGGAACACCTCCCGGTCTCGGGCTTGAGCTCACGCCTGATCGTCGCCATGACGGCCGGTCAGCGGGCGTCGCGGGCGACCCGGCTGCTCGAGCGGGGCATCGCCACCGGCGACGGCGACTGGGCCGGCGTGCTCGGCGCGTGGGAGGGGCCGTGGCCGGACGAGATCGGCCTGCTGTGGCTGGAGGGGCTGCGCGGCACGCTGTCCTACCTGGCGTCCGGCGGTACCGACGGACGCCGCGTCCTGCAGTGGCGCCACAGCCTGTCGTTCGCCCCCCCGCGGCTCCCCGGCGGCTGCTGGAGCCGGGCGGCGAGCCTCCCGAGGCTCGGGAGCGGCACGCCGGGCGCACGGCCGTGGAACGACGAGCTGGACCGATTGGTCGATCAGATCAACCTGCGGAGGGTGCTGGAGCAGGAGCTACGCTCCCCGGCCCCGCCGCCCCCTGGAGAGTGACCGTGAGCGACGACAATGCGAGCATCCTGAGAGCTCACGCCGAGGTGGAGTACGCCGAGGAGCTGGCCGCGCTGGTCGCCGCCGACGATCGGCCCAAGCCGCCCAACTGGGCCCTGTCCCCGTGGGCGGTGCGGACCTACCTCCTCGGCGGCACCCTCGAGTCGGGGCTGGAGATCACGCCGAAGTACATCGGCAGCTCACGCCTCATCGAGATCGCGGTCGCCACCCTGGCCACCGATCGAGCGCTGCTCCTGTACGGCGTGCCGGGGACCGGCAAGTCCTGGGTGAGTGAGCACCTGGCGGCGGCGATCAGCGGCGACTCGACGTTGCTCGTGCAGGGCACCGCGGGCACGGACGAGTCGGCGATCCGGTACGGCTGGAACTACGCCCGCCTGCTCGCCGAGGGACCTTCGCGCGACGCGATGGTCGCCAGCCCGATGATGGTCGCGATGCGGGACGGCAAGCTGGCCCGGGTCGAGGAGCTGACCCGCATCCCGAGCGAGGTGCAGGACACCCTCATCACGATCCTGTCCGAGAAGACGCTCCCCATCCCCGAGCTCGCGACGGAGGTCCAGGCGAACCGCGGGTTCAACGTCATCGCGACCGCCAACAACCGTGACAAGGGCGTCAACGAGATGTCGTCCGCGCTCACGCGGCGGTTCAACACGGTGGTCCTGCCGACCCCGGCGTCGATGGAGGACGAGCTGGACATCGTGCAGCGCCGCGTCACGGCGGTCGGCCGGTCGCTGGAGCTGCCGGCGGAGAAGCCAGCGCTGGAGGAGATCCGACGGGTGGTCACGATCTTCCGTGAGCTGCGGGGCGGGGTGACCAGCGACGGCGCGACGAAGCTCAAGTCACCCTCGGGCACGTTGAGCACCGCGGAGGCGATCTCGGTGATGACCGCGGGCATCGCGATGGCGTCGTTCTACGGCGACGGCCAGGTGCGAGCGTCCGACCTGGCCGCCGCGATCACGGGCGCGGTCGTGCAGGACCCGGTCGCCGACAAGGTGGTCTGGCTCGAGTACCTCCGCACCGTCGTCAAGGAGCGGGACGGATGGCGGGACCTGTACCGGTCCTGCCAGGACATGCTCTGAGGCGGGCGTGAGCGTGAGGGTGAGCGTGAGGGACTGATGAGCAAGGGCGACGTCCGCGTCTTCGGCGTTCGACACCACGGCCCCGGGTGCGCCCGGGCGCTGTCCGCCGCGCTGTCGGAGTTGGAGCCGGACGTCGTGCTCGTAGAGGGGCCGCCCGACGCGGACGGCGTGCTGCCCCTCGCCGCGAGCGACGCCATGAAGCCCCCGGTCGCGCTGCTCGTGTACTCGCCGGAGCTGCCCGGGAGCGCGGCCTTCTACCCCTTCACCGACTTCTCTCCCGAGTGGTGCGCCATCCGCTACGCGCAGCGGGCGGACGTGCCGGTTCGGTTCATGGACCTGCCCCAGACGATCCGGTTCCGTGAGCTGCTGGACGAGAAGGAGCGAGCGGAGCGGGCGGCGGCGGAGATCCCGGACGAGGACGAGGGAGCGGAGGACGAGGAGTCGCTCGCGGCCGAGGTCGAGGAGTCGGACGACGTCGAGGACGTCGAGGACGACCAGGAGCTCACGCCCGAGCCGGTCGACCCACTGGACAAGGACCACGTCGACCCGATCGGGCTCCTCGCGCAAGCCGCAGGCTACCGGGACGGCGAGGAGTGGTGGGACCAGCAGGTCGAGCGGCGTGAGGACGCCACGGACCTCTTCGCCGCGATCCTGGAGGCGATGGGCGCGGTGCGCGAGGCCCGACCTGAGCGGGAGTCGCCGGCGCGGCGGCGTGAGTCGATGCGTGAGGCGTGGATGCGCCGGGTGATTCGGCAGGCGCGGAACGGCGGCTACCAGCGGATCGCGGTGGTCTGCGGGGCCTGGCACGCGCCGGTCCTGACGTGGGACTTCTGCAAGCGTCGGGGGCGGGCCCGGGACGACAACGAGCTGCTCAAGGGGCTGCGCAAGACGAAGGTCGAGGCGACATGGGTCCCCTGGACCAACTCACGGCTGGCGTTTCGGAGCGGCTACGGGGCGGGCGTCACCTCGCCGGGCTGGTACCGCATGCTCTGGGAGGCCCCTACGCAGGCGACCGCTCGGTGGCTCACGATGGTCGCCACCCTGCTGCGGGGTGAGGGGATCGACGTGAGCTCGGCTCACGTGCTCGAGGGGGTGCGGCTGGCGGAGGCCCTGGCCGCGCTGCGGGACCTGCCCCGGCCGGGCCTGTCGGAGCTCAACGACGCGGTCGTCACGGTGCTCTGCGAGGGGGAGGCGAGCCCGCTCCGGCTGGTGTCCGAGAAGCTGGTCATCGGAGACGTGCTGGGCGAGGTGCCGCCGGAGACCCCGACGGTGCCGCTGCAGCAGGACGTCGATCGGAAGCAGCGTCGGCTCCGCCTCAAGCCGTCGGCCGACGACGTGGTGCTCGACCTGGACCTGCGAAAGGACTACGGGCGAGGTCGCAGCCGGCTGCTCCACCAGCTGGGGGTCCTCGGGGTGACCTGGGGGCGTCCGATGTCGGCCGGGGACGGCGACGGCAGCTTCCGCGAGCGGTGGATGCTGCGATGGCAGCCCGAGTTCCCGGTGTCGCTGATCGAAGCGAGCGCCCTGGGCAACACGACCGAAGAGGCGGCTACGCGCAAGCTCCGCGACGAGGCCGACGCCACGGACGACCTGGCAGAACTCACGGACCTGCTGGACCGCTCCATCCTGTGCGGTCTGCCCGACGCGACGACTCACGCCCTGTCCCGCCTCCAGAGCGCCGCGGCCGTGAGCTCGGACATCGGGCGCCTGATGCACGGCATGGCGCCGCTCGCCCGGTGCGCCCGGTACGGGGACGTGCGGGGCAGCCCGACCGCGGCGGTGGAGGCGATGCTCGTCGGCTTCGCGGAGCGCGTGCTCGCCGGGCTGGTGCCCGCGAGCGGGGGGATCGACGACGCGGCCGCTCGTCGGCTGGGCGAGGGCATGACCATCGTGCAGCAGACCCTGGGGCTGGTCGAGGACCCGGACCTGCTCGACGCGTGGGGTCTCGTCCTGCGCGCGCTGAGCGAGCGCGAGGCGAGCGCGGCCCACCTCCGGGGACGGGCCGCCCGCCTGCTCCTGGACCGGGGTGACCTCAGCGACGAGGCGCTGGCCCGGGTCGCCAGTCGGGAGCTGTCCCTGGCGCACGACCCGCCGCAGGCGGCGGAGTGGCTGGGGGGCTTCCTGGTCGGCAGCGGGCTCGTGCTGCTCCACCGGGATGGGTTCTGGCAGGCCTTCGACGGGTGGATCCGTGCGCTGTCGGACGAGCACTTCGACGGTATGCTGCCGGCGCTCCGGCGCGCGTTCTCGAGCTACTCGCCGTCGGAGCGGCGGGAGATGGGGCTCAAGGTCCGCCGGCTGCGGGCGGGCGACGACGCCCCGGGACCGGTGGTCGCCACCGAGGTCGAGCTCGATCCCGGTCGGGCCGCCCTCATCGTGCCGATGCTCGCGGCGCTGCTGGGGGTCCAGGAGGGGACCGATGTCCGAAGCTGAAGAGGCACGGCTGAAGCGGTGGCGACTCGTGCTCGGCGGCCCCGCGGACGAGCCGCTGGGGGTGACCCTGGGCCGGGTGGACGTGCGCAAGGACAAGGCGCTGTCGTCGCTGTACGACCCCGGCGAGCGGAAGGGCGGGCTCGGGGCGAGCTCTCCGTACGTGGCCCGCTGGCTCGGCGATATCCGAGAGTACTTCGGGCGATCCGCCGTCCGCATGATGCAGAAGGACGCGATCGACCGGCTGGGTCTGGAGCGCATGTTGCTCGAGCCCGAGCTGCTCGAGGCGGTCGAGGCGGACGTGCACCTCGTGGCGACCCTGCTGTCGATGAGCCGGGTGATCCCGGCCAAGACGAAGGAGACGGCCCGCCGGGTGGTCCGCCAGGTGGTCCAGGAGGTCGAGCGTCGCCTCCGGACGAAGACGCAGTCGGCCATCCAGGGGGCGATCGACCGGAGTCGACGGAACCGTCGCCCCCGCCCGTCGGAGATCGACTGGGACCGGACCATCCGGGCGAACCTGCGCAACTACCTGCCGGAGCATGGCGTGATCGTGCCGGAGGTCCTGGTCGGCCACGGTCGCAAGCGCCGCGCCGCACAGCAGCACATCGTGCTCTGCGTCGACCAGAGCGGCTCGATGGCCAGCTCCGTGGTCTACGCCGGGATCTTCGGGGCGGTGATGGCGTCCATCCGGTCGGTGAGCACCCGGATGGTCGTGTTCGACACGGCCGTCGTCGACCTGACGGAGGACCTGGACGATCCCGTGGACCTGTTGTTCGGAACGCAGCTCGGGGGCGGCACCGACATCGAGCGCGCGCTGGGCTACTGCCAGGGGATCATCGCCGAGCCGGCCAAGACCGTGATGGTGCTGATCACCGACCTGTACGAAGGCGGCAACGTGCACCGCATGTTCAAGCGGGCTGCGGCGCTGGTCGCCAGCGGCGTCCGGGTCGTCTGCCTGCTGGCGCTCAACGACGACGGCGCGCCCTTCTACGACGCCCGGAACGCCGCGCGCATGACCGCCCTGGGGATCCCGACGTTCGCCTGCACCCCCGACCTGTTCCCCGACCTGATCGCTGCCGCGATCGACGGGCGGGACCTGGGAGGGTGGCTCGCCCGCCAGGACGTCACCGTGATCCGCGGCGAGGAGTGAGCGCCGGCTAGCTAGCCGTCGAGCTTCCGCCGCTCGGCCTCGGCCAGCTCGAGCATCGGCGCCGCCCGCTGGGGCTGGCCCATGGCCCGGGCGAGCTGGCCCGCCTGCTCGGCGGTCACCGCGATGTCCCGCTCGACGATGTGCTGCAGCCCCTCGGGGCTCAGGGCGTGGGGCTCCAGGCGGTCCCACTCGGTCCAGTCCCGCCGGGCCGCCGCGCACACCATCAACGCGACGCTGGCCATCCAGTGGACCGAGGGGTGCTCGGTGCCGACGTCCTCGATCGCCGCCCGGAGCAGGGGCTCGGCGTCCCCGTACTCCTCCCGGGCGAGCGCAAGCAGCGCCAGGTTCACGTCCATCACCCGGACGTGGAACGAGCCGGTGTCGGCGAACAGCCGGCGAGCCTGCTGGTAGTGCTCGTCGGCGGTCTCCAGGTCCCCCGCCCCCCGGGCCATCTCGGCCAGCTCGTTGTGCACCTGGGCCAGGCCGGTCCGGTTGCCGACCCGCTCGAACCCGAACAGCGCCTGGTGGTACAGCTCGGAGGCCAGCTCGCGCCGCCCCCGCAGCCGCGCGACGGTGGCCTGGAGCTTCGTCGCCTCCGCGAGGCCGAACACGTCTCCGCGGGCCTCGGCGAGGCGGGCCGATCGAGCCGCCAGCACGTCCGTGTCCTCCAGGTCCCCCGCGAACAGCGCCGCGTAGCCCTCGCCCTGGACCAGCTGCGGCACGACCTCACCCTGGCCCAGCTCCCCGGCGACCTCGACCCCCCGCCGGAACCGCTCCCGGCCCAGGGCCATGCGCCCGGTGCGCACCGCCCCCCAGCCGGCGACCCGGTAGATCTGCGGCAGCGGGCGCCTCCAGCCGTGCCGTTCGGCCCGCTCCAGGGCGTCCTCGGCCACGGCGCTCGCTTCGCTGTCCCGCCCCAGCGTGTTCAGCAGGATCGACCGCAGCGCCAGGGAGGCGCCCCACTCCTCGTCGCTCGCGGGGCGCCGCAGCCCGTGGAGGGCCCGCGCGTGCAGCTCGAGGAGCTCGAACGAGGTCTCGTGGTCGGACGACGCCCGCGCCTCCCAGGCCGCTCCGATCAGGGGTCGCAGCGACTCGTCGAGATCGCCGCCCGCGAACAGGTGCCTCCCGAGCCGCTCGGCCGCCCGCGGTCCCGAGCCGTAGCGGTGCTCCAGCGCCTCGGCGCAGCGTCGGTTGATCGAGCGCCACGCGCCCGACTCCCGCGCCTCGCGCTCCAGGCTCTCCCGGAGCATCGCGTGCACCATCCGCCAGCCGCCCGCCTCGCGCACCGCGAGCCGAGACCGGACCAGCGCCTCGACGAGCCCGTCGGGGATCTCGAGCCCCGCCCGGCCGCAGGTGGCCGCCCACTCCGCCTGGTCGACGACCTGCCCCAGCGCGGCGGCCAACTCCAGGACCTCCCACGCCGTCTCCGGGAGCTCGGCGAGGGCCTGCTGCAGCCGGCGGAGCCACAGGTCGTGGATGTCGTCGGGCAGCTCGGCGTGCTCCCCCTCCCGCAGCGTGAAGCCGCGCGGTCCGGGGGCGAGCACCCCCCGCTGCACCCAGTCACCGACGAGCTGGACGGCGAACAGCGGGTTGCCCGCGGTCCGGCGCCGCACCTGCACCGCGAGGTCGCCCTCCAGCCCGAGCAGCTCGCCGACGAGCGCGGCCTGCTCGGCGGGCGCCAGCGGGCCGACGTCCAGCGTGCCGGTGCGCGGCGCGGCCAGCAGGTCCGTGAGGCGGCCCTGCAGCTCCTCGTTGCCCGCCACCGCCTCGTCTCGCACCGTGACGACGACCAGGATCGGCGCCGGGCTGTGGCTCTGCCGCTCCAGGAGGTGGGCGACGAGGGCGAGGGCGCTGTTGCTCCACTGGGTGTCGTCGACCCAGAGGATCACGGGCCGACGGCTCGCCTCGCGCTCCATCAAGCGGGCCGCGAGGGCGTGACGCTCGTTGCTGTTGGTGAACCGCACGACGGCCCCGGCGCTGACGGCCGGCACGGTCAGCTCGGCCAGCCCCAGGGCCTCGAAGTCGAGGTCCTCGATGTCGTCCGCTCCCTGCTCCGTCAACCAGCCCCGGATCCGCTCGGTCGACTCCATCCGGTCGAGCCCCTGGACCCCCAGGTGGCGACCGAGGGCCGCGCTGACCCCGTGGGACGGCCCCGGGATGGGGGCGTGCATGGCGCGAAAGGGGGTCGCCGCGCCCAGCTCGTGAGCGCGCTCGACGATCCACTCCACCACCCGGCTCTTGCCCGACCCCGACCGCCCCCGGACCAGCAGCAGCCGAGCCCGACCCGTCTCGTGCACGTCGCGCAGCGCGCCCCACAGCGCGTCCCGCTCGTCGTCGCGCGCCACCAGCGGGATGGTCCGCAGCCCGTACAGCCCCAGCCCGACGCCCAGCAGGGCGGGGGAGGGGGGGGGCTCGTCGCGCCGCCAGGTGGCCGGGATGCGCACCGTCACCGGCGGGCGGAGGCCCGGCCGTGCGCTCCGCGTCGTCCGGGCCGGCGGCTCCAGCGGCTCGGTCGCCTCCTCCGACGAGTCCAGCTCCATGGTCGACACGGCCAGGGTGGCCGCCCCGCGCGGCAGCGGCGCCGGGAACGGGTGGGTGGTCTCCTCGCCGGCGCGCCCCGGCCGGCCGCGGGCGCGCAGGGCCCCGGCCCCGGCGTGGGGGGCCGCCGGGGGCGGCCGCGGCGCGGGTCTGGGGGGGGGGGCCCCCGCGCCGGCGCGCGCCGGCGGGCCGAGGGCGAGCAGGGCCCGGGCCGCGTCAGCGCACCGACCGAAGCGGTCGACCGGCCGCTTGTTGAGCAGGCGGTGAAGCCAGGCCTCGAAGCGGTCCGGAACAGGACCTCGCGGGCGGAACTCGGGGGGCTCGTCGTGCAGGTGGGCCTGCATGAACTCGTCGATCGTGCGGCCCCGGAAGGGCGCCGCTCCGGTCGCCATCTTCCAGGCGAGGCAGCCGACCGAGTACAGGTCGGTCCACGGGCCGAAGTCTCGCCAGCGATCCTCGAACTGCTCGGGCGACATGTACGACGGGCTGCCGACCACCATGTCGGCGAACAGCGCGTCCCGCTCGCCGTCGGGTCGGGGGAGCCAGGCGATCCCGAAGTCCGTCAGCTTGGGGCCGCTGCGGGCGTCGTCGGGACCGGCGAGGAGCACGTTGCCGGCCTTGATGTCGCGGTGGATGACGCCCCGGGCGTGAGCGTGGGCGAGCGCGTCGAGCAGGGCGACGAGCAGCCTCCGCAGGTCCGGCCAGCGCATCGGCTCGTCGATGACCTCGTGCAGGGTGCCGCCGCCGGACAGCTCCATGACGAGGTAGGGGCTGCCCGCCTTGAGCCGGCCGTAGGAGCCCCTCTCGGCCCCGTCGTCGAGCTCGCCGAAGTCGTACAGGTGCACGATCCCTGGGTGCTCCAGCCGCGCGACGGCGGCGGCCTCGAGCCGGAACGCCTCCACGAAGCTGGGGTTCCGGGCGTGCGCCCCGGTGAGCACCTTCACCGCGACGTCGACGTCCTGCTCGACGTGTCGGCCAGCCCAGACCTCGCCCATACCCCCGCGCCCGAGCACGCGGGTCAGAACGAACGGACCGACGGGGATGCCCTCTCCCACGGGGCCAGCCTAGAACATCGGGGGGCCTGCAATCACGCCCGGTCTGGCGCCCGCATCCGGCTCAGCCCCAGCCCCACCACCGCGGCGAGGGCGAGGTAGCCGATCAACACCGTGCGCATGGCCGGGTGGTCGAGGTGGGCCGCGCCGCCGATGGCGCGGGCCGCGAGCACCAGCGAGGCGGAGAACGCGAGCCGGCCGGCGAGGCTCTGCACGCTGAGGTAGGTGGCCCGCTGACCGCTGTCCAGGCGGGGGTGGATGACGGACAGCGAGATCGGCGCGATGAGGCCCATCGCCATGCTCCTCATCAGCAGCACGAGCACCACGATCGGGTGCACCGCGATGGCCATCGAGGCCATCACGACGGACTGACCCACGAGCACGCCGAGCAGCGTCGCCCGCGTCCCGAACCGCTGCTGCAGCGCCGGCGCGTGTCGCGCGCCCCACGACGACAGCGCGAACCCCGCGCCGATCATCAGGCCCGCGGCCGCCGGAGTGACCGCGTAGCCGGGCCGGTCGAAGCTCTCCAGGAGCAGCTCCAGCCAGGGCTGGAACAGCTCGTACGGCACGTGGTTGAAGACCGTCATCGCGACGACGAACGCGAACACCCAGCGCAGCGCCGGGTCCCGCAGCCGCTGCGTCACCTCGATCAGCTGCCGCGCCGGGGGCAGCGCGCGGTGGTGGGGAGGCTCGGAGAAGTGCCACGCCGCGGCCCACGCGAGCGCCCCGGTGACCGCCGACAGGGCGTACGCGAAGCGCATGTCGAGGCCCGCGATCAGGCCGCCGATCAGCGCCGCCGCCCCCATCGCCGCGAGCCCCGCGCTGTGGCCGCGCGCCTCGTGCTTCGCGATCTCCTCCTGGCGGCCGAGCTGCTGGAGCGAGTCGTACAGCAGCGCCGTGTCGGTGCCGGAGTTGAACGCCATGCCGACGGCGAGCCCGATCTGGGCCAGCGCGAAGGGCACGAACGAGCCGGTCAGCACGAAGGTCGCGCAGCCCAGCGTGGTCGCCGCCGCCGAGATCAGGAGCGTGAGCCGGCGCCCCACCCGGTCGCTGAAGTAGCCCGACGGCACCTCCGCTACGACGACGGCCAGGTAGTACAGCGCCTCCAGGAGCAGCACGTCGCTCGGTCCGAGCACGGACGCGAAGTACAGGAAGAAGACGGGAAGCCAGAACGCGGCGCCTCGGGCGGCTCGGTACCAGGGGTACAGCCGGAGGTTCCGCTCCACGGGGTCAGCCGAGCAGCCCGGCCAGGGCGGCGACCCCCCGGGCCACCTCGTCCGGAGGCGCGGAGGTGAAGCAGATCCGCACGAATCCGCCGTAGGCCTCGCCGAAGGAGCTGCCGGGGGCGAGGAGCACCCCTTCGTCCAGGCAGCGCTCCAGGAAGGGGATCACCCCCCGGTTGTCCAGCACGCTGGAGACGTCCAGGAACAGGAACGTGCCCCCCTCGGGGTGGCTCACGCCCAGCGCGTCAGCCGCCGCGACGCCCGCGCGACGGTAGTGCTCGCGGGCCGCGGCGAGCCAGTCGCTCCCCACCTCCAGCGCCCGGAGCCCCGCGAGCTGCGCGGCCGTCGGCGAGCAGTAGAAGCAATGGGTGCTGACCTTGCGCGCGTGCCGCAGGGGGGCCGGGTCCGGCGGCCCGACGACGTACCCGCATCGGTTGCCGGCCATGCCCCAGGCCTTGCTGAAGGAGCGGGCGGTGAAGGTGCGCTCCGGCGCGAACGGCGCGACGGCGACGTGGGGCCGGGCGTAGGCGTAGTCCTCGTACACCTCGTCCGACAGGAGCCACAGGTCGTGGCGTCGGGCGAACTCGGCCACCCCGGCGATCTCGTCGGCCGTGAGCACGCGCCCCGTGGGGTTGTTCGGCGAGTTGACGTACAGCGCGACGGTGCGCTCGCTCAGGTGCTCCGTCAGCCGCTCCTGCAGGTCGCCCGTCCGGTCGTAGAAGGGGACCTCGACGGGTGTCGCCCGCGTCCCCTGCACGATGCCCCGGATCAGCGGCCAGAACGGCGCGAGCACGAGCACCTCGTCGCCCGGGTCGAGGAGCGCGCCGCAGACCGCGTGCAGCCCCCCGGTCGCCCCCGACGTGACGAGGATGCGCTCCGCCGGAACGCCGTGGCGCTCCGCCAACGCGGCGAGGAGGCCCGGGTGGCCCCAGGGTCGGCTGTAGCGGTGCATCCCGGGGTGGTCCTCGACCCGCAGGTCTTGCATGCGCGCGCCGACCGCCGGCTCCAGCCAGGTGTCGCCGACGTGCAGCGGGATCGGGGGCGTGGTCAGCTGCTTGAGCTTGTGGGAGATCGAGCTGAAGAGGTCGGCCCGGGTCTCCGAGAGGGTCGCCGAGAGCCTGGGAGGACGTGGCATCGGCGGAGCCTACCGGCCCTCGCCGACCTCCGCGAGCAGGGTCCCGGCATCGGCCTCCACCGCGTAGAACCAGCCGAGGGCGGCCATGCGCTGCCAGGCGACGAACGTCTGTCCGTCCGCCGGGCCGGGCACCGTCTCGTAGCCGGAGCGGCCCTCGGAGATCGAGGCCAGGACCTCGATCCGCTCGAACCTCGGGAGGTCCAGCGCGCCGCCCGTCGTGCCGTCGGTCTCGTCGTAGTTGGAGCGCACGACGATCCGCCCCCGATCGTCGAGGAGGAACGCCTCGCGCAGCCCCGGCAGGTCGTCGGGCACGAGGAGGTTCTGCACGATCCAGTCGAACGTCATCTCCACCCCGGCGACGCCCCGGAAGCGGCCGTCGTCGTCGTACAGCGCCGACGTGCAGGGCAGCAGCAGCCCCTGGCCCTGGGAGTCGGGGTACGGGTTGCCGCACCGCGGGCCGTGCTGGTGGGCGCTGAGCTCGTACCAGGGCCGCAGGCGGGGGTCGTAGTCGGCGGGGTAGCCGCCCTTGCCGGGCCAGGCGGTGTGGATCCCCTCCTCGACGCCGACGTAGGCCCAGACGATGGGCGTGCCCTGCTCGGCGACCTGCAGCCGGATCTGCTCCGCCGAGGGCTCGTCGGTCATGTCGGGGTGGCTGCGGGCGACCAGCTGTCCGAACCGCGGCCGGAGGAGGGCCAGCCGATGGAGCAGCGGTCGCACGTCGTCCGCCAGCACGCCCGGGGCGAGCACGTGCACCGGCCAGCCGGTGGAGACCGGCTTGCCGTACCGGGCCGCCATCCGCCAGTCCGCCGGCGCCGTCGCGGCGTCGCCGTAGTCGTCGGCGAGGTACAGCGGCACCTCGCCCGGGTCGGCCCCGTCCAGCGCCTGCACCGCGGCCCCGGCCAGCCCCTCCAGGAGACCTTCGTACCGCAGGAACTCGCGGTCGATGCGCGACGCCCGGGAGGCGACCCGCCCCAGGGCGTCGCCCAGCGCGGCCTGCTCCGCCTCGGCGGCCCGCTCGACCGCCCGCTCGCGCACCAGCCCCCAGGTGATCGCCCCCAGGATCAGCACGAGGCCGAGGGCGAGGAGCGCCACGGTCTTCTCCCGGTTGTGGCCGACCCACCGCGTGAACGCCTGGCGCGGGGTGTCCGGCTTGGCGCGCACCGCTTCCCCTCGGAGGAACCGCCGCACGTCGTCGGCGAGCTCGGCGACCGAGGCGTACCGGTCGGTCGGGGCCAGCTCGGTCGCCTTGAAGACGATCGCCTCCAGCTCCGGCTGCACCCGGCCGCTCCCGTCCGCCGCCTTGAGCGGCACCAGGGCCCCGACCGCCGCCTCCTCCAGCGCCGAGTCGACCGTGTCGCCGGGGTTGGCGGTCTGCAGCGAGAGCAGCTCGAAGAGGATGAGCCCCAGGGCGTACTGGTCCGCCCGACCGTCCAGGTCGGTGCGCCCCATCGCCTGCTCGGGCGCCATGTAGTGGGGGGTCCCGACCACCGTGCCGTACTTCGTGCGGAACGCCGCGGCGGTCTCCTTGGGGTCATCCGACCCGTCGGAGGGCTGCGCCCACGTCTCCGGCGGCGGCTCGTCGTCGTCGAACCGCAGCGGCCGGGCGATCCCCCAGTCCATGACGTAGACCTCGCCGAACGGCCCGATCATCACGTTGGACGGCTTGAGGTCGCGATGGAGGATGCCGCGGCTGTGGGCGTACGCGATGGCGTCGCAGATCTTGAGGAACACCTCGAGCCGGCCGGCCAGCCCGTGCTCCTCGTCGACCTGCCCCGACTTGACCTGAGCCTGGACCTCGTCCAGCCAGTCGAACAGCGTGCGCCCCTGGATGAGCTTCATCGCGCAGACCGGGCTGCCGTCCTCGTCGGTGTCGAGCGCGTAGATCGGCACGATGTTGGGGTGATCCAGCTGCGCCGTGATCTGGATCTCCCGCAGGAACCGCCGCACCGTCGCGCTGTCCGCCGACAGGTCGGGCAGGAGCAGCTTCAGCGCCACCTTGCGGCGCAGGTCCCGCTCGCGCGCGACGTGGATCTCGCCCATCGCCCCCTTGCCGAGCAGGCCCAGCCGGTCGAAGCGGTGGTCGAAGTCGTCGTCGTCGACGCGGCTGAGCTCCTCCATCGTGACCAGGCTGAGGGAGCCGTGCCCGTGCAGAGCGCGGAACGTGTCACTGCCGACGTGGCGGTGCTCGTACAGCCACGACAGGAAGTGGTCCAGGTCCTCCTTGCCAGCCTCGGCGACGAACTCGCTCCACAGCTCGTCCGCAGCAGTCGGCTCCATCGGCAGGAGCAGCTTGAGCTCAGCCAGGTTCAACGATCCCCTCCGATCCGGGACGTTACCAACCGGTGCCGCTTGATGCGCCGGCGCCCCCGGTGTATCTGCGGCGACGTGTTCCGACTTCGCTACGACACCCCCGACGCCTGGCAGGACGCGGTCCGCGCCGACGTCGTCCCGTTCATGCAGGACCACTGCCACAACGAGCGAAAGGCGGCGGTCGCCGCGATGACGCTCTGCCACCAGCAGTTCCGGCGCACGGACCTGGTCGCGACGATGATCGACATCGCGACCGAGGAGATGGAGCACTTCAAGCAGGTGCACGACCACCTGGCGAAGCGCGGCCACAACATCGGCCAGGACAAGCCCGACGCGTACGCCCGGTCGCTGCACAAGCTGCTGCGGCGCAGCGACGCCAACGAGTACCTGATGGACCGGCTGCTCGCGTTCTCGGTGGTCGAGCTGCGGGGGTGTGAGCGCTTCCGGCTGGCGTCCGAGGTGATGCCCGACGACGAGCTGCGCCTCTTCTACCTCGACCTGTTCGAGTGCGAGGCGCGCCACCACGGCACCTACCTGGAGCTGGCCCGCCAGTACTTCGGTCGAACCGCGGCGGACGCCCGGCTCGGCGAGATCCTGGACGCCGAGGCGACGATCGTCGCCGGGCTGCCGATCCAGAGCGCCCTCCACTGACATGGGCGCCGAGCCGATGGCCGGCTGGCGGCTGCTCGGCGTCGTCGCCCACCCGGACGACGAGGCGTGGGCCCTGGGCGGCGCCCTCGCCAGCTGCGCGCTGTTCGGCGGCGAGGTGCACCTGCTCTGCGCGACGCGGGGGGAGGGGGGCGCCGACCGTCGCGGGCTCGTGCCCCGGGGGCCGGCCATCGCCGCCCTGCGAACCGCCGAGCTCGAGGCCTCCTGCGCCGCCCTCGGCGTGAGGCCGCCCCGGATCCTCGATCTGCCCGACGGCGGGCTGGCCTCGCTCGCGGGGTCTCGGGGCGCCGACGCGGTGGCCGACGCCATCGCCCGGGTCCGCCCCCAGGTCGTGCTCACGATGGGCCCCGACGGGGGCTACGGCCACCCCGACCACCTCGCCGTGACCCGCTGGTGTCGGGCCGCCGTCGTCGCCGCGGAGCCGACCCCGCGCCTCCTCGAGGCGCTGTTCCCCCGCGCCCTGTTCGAGCCGATGCGGGACGCGCTGCGGCGCCTCCCCGGCGTGGTCGCTCCCGAGCTGCGGACCGGACCGCTGGGAGTGCAGCGCGACGAGGTCGACCTGGTCCTGGACGTCCGCCCGGTGCGGGAGCTCAAGCGGGCCTCCGTCGCCGCTCACGCCTCCCAGCTCGCGGGTGGCGATCCCGGCACGCTGCTGCACCGCCGGGCGGTCGACGCGCTGTGGGACGAGGAGTGGGTGGCGGCGACGGCGGGGCCGCCGCTGCCCGCGGGCGCGGACTCGCCGTTCGACGGGCTGGATCGGTGACGGTCCTGCACGTCGCCCGCGACCTGCCGCCGAGCATCTCCGGGGGGATGTCGATCGCGACCGCCGCGATGGTCCGCGCCGAAGGGGGCGACGTGGCGGTGGTGTCGTTCGACGCCTGGCGGCCGCGGGCGCGCTCGGGCCCCTCCGCGTTGACCGAGGACGTCACCCCGGAGGGGGCGCCGGTGCTGCGGATCGGGGGGCCCTACCAGCTGGAGGCGGCCCGGGCGTGGGCCCGGCGGCTGGCTCCGACGGGCCTGGTGGTCCACGACGGCATGCTCTGGGCGTTCGCCCGGGAGCTGCGGGACGAGCTGGGTGTTCCGGCCACGCTGGTGGTCCACGTCGCCCATCGGGCGCTGAACGCCGCCCGCGGGTTGGAGGGGCTGACGACCAGCCTGTCCTGCCAGGAGGAGGCGCTGGCCACGGCGGACACAATCGTGGTGCCGACCGCGGCGGCGGCGGACCTGCTCGGGCCGGAGCTCGCGGGCGACCCGCGGATCCGCGTCGAGCCGCCCCCCTTGGAGCTGACGCCGCTCCCCCGGGCGCCGGGCGCGGCCGACGGTCCGGCGCTGTACGTCGGTCGGTTCGACGTCGCCAAGGGGACGGACGTGCTGCAGCGCGCCTGGCCCGCGGTCCGGCGAGCGTGGTCCGACGCCCGCCTCGTGGTGGCTGGCGGCCTGCCCAAGAGCCCGAAGGGAGAGCGCCGCTGGCTCGCCGACTGGGACCGCCTCCCTGGCGTGGAGGTGGTCGGGTGGCTGGACCGGGCCGCGGTGGCGGCCGCCTACGCCGAGGCGTCGGTGCTGGTGGTGCCGAGCCGGGTCGAGACCTTCGGGCTCGCCGCCGCCGAGGGGTCCGCCGCCGGGGTGCCGATCGTGGCGTCGGACCTGGCGACCCTCCGTGAGGTCGTCGGAGACGACGGCGCGACCTGGGTCCCCCCCGGGGACGCCGCTGCGCTGGCGTCCGCGATCGTCGCTGCCCTCGCCGAGCCCCGGGTCGCCGGCTGACGCGCGGGCCGATTGCGGCGACCGACAGGCCATCGCCCGGGCGAGTCGATACTATCCGGGCCATGTCGGACCCACGGCCCACCCCCGAGAACCTCGACGCGCTCTTCCGTCCCCGCTCCGTCGCCGTCGTCGGCGCGTCCCGCAACCCGGGGTCGATCGGGTTCGGCGTCGTCTCCAACCTGCTGGCCTTCGGCTTCGAAGGACCCATCTACCCGGTCAACCCCAAGGCCGACTCGGTCCACTCGGTCCCCGCCTGGCCCACCCTGGAGGCGATCCCCGGCCCGGTGGACCTCGCCATCCTGACGGTGCCCCGCGACCTCGTGTTGCCGGTGGTCCACCAGGCGATCGCCAAGGGCGTGCGCGGGATCGTGACCATCACCGCGGGCTTCGCCGAGATCGGTGGAGAGGGGGCCGTCCAGGAGGCGGAGCTGCAGACGCTGCTGCGCGAGCATGGCGTGCGCATGGTCGGCCCCAACTGCATGGGCCTCGTCAACACCGACCCCGCCGTCCGCCTCAACGCGTCGTTCGCGGGCAGCACCCCCCAGGCCGGCACCGTGGCCTTCGCCAGCCAGTCCGGCGCGCTCGGCGAGGCGATCCTGGAGACCGCCGCGACGCTGAACCTCGGGTTGTCGTGCTTCGTGTCGCTCGGCAACAAGGCCGACGTCAGCGGCAACGACCTCGTCGAGTACTGGGCCGACGACGACCGCACCCGGCTCGTGCTCCTGTACCTGGAGTCGTTCGGCAACCCGCGGCGGTTCGCCGAGATCGCCCGCCGCACCGCCCTGGAGCGGGGCAAGCCGATCCTGGCGGTGAAGTCGGGCCGCAGTCGACGGGGGGCCGAGGCCGCGTCGTCGCACACCGGCTCCCTGGCGGGCACCGACGCGGCCGTCACCGCCCTGATGCGCCAGTGCGGGGTGATCCGCGCCAACACCGTCGACGACCTGTTCACCCTCGCCCAGGGCTTCGCGACCCAGCCGATCCCGAACGGTCGCCGGGTCGGCATCCTCACCAACGCCGGCGGACCGGCCATCATGGCGACCGACGCGGCCGCCTTCTTCAAGCTGGAGTTCGCCGACCTCGGGCCGAAGACGCTCCAGCGCATCGGCGCCGTCATCGCTCCCGAGGCGTCGCTGCGCAACCCCGTCGACATGATCGCCAGCGCCGGCCCCGAGGCCTATCGCGTCGCCACGGAGGCGATGCTCACCGACCCGAGCGTCGACGGCCTGATCGTGATCTTCGTGTCGCCGGTGACGACGGACGCAGCGGCCGTCGCCCGGGGGATCGTGGACGGCGTCGCCGCGGGCCGCGCCGCCCTGGGGACCGAGACCAAGCCGGTCCTCTCCTGCTTCATGGGCAAGCACCGCGGCGACGAGGGCCGACGGGCCCTCCACGACGCCGGCATCCCGGTCTACCCGTTCCCCGAGGACGCGGCCCAGACGCTCGCCGCGATGGTCCGGTTCGGCGAGTTCCGCAGCCGCGTCCCCGGCACGGTGCCGACCCTCGCGCCCGCCCCGAACCGGGCGGCCGCCGCCGCGATCGTCCGGCGCGCCCGCGGCCGCTGGATGCGCTTCCCCGAGGTGATGGGGGTCCTGCAGGCCTACGGCATCCCCGTGGCGCCGTGGGCCCGGGTCGCCGACCCCGCGCAGGCCGCCGCGTTCGGGGCCGAGCACGGCTACCCGCTGGTGGTCAAGCTCGACAGCGACACCGTGCTCCACCGGACCGAGCTGGGCGGCGTGGCCGTCGATCTGCGCAACGAGCGGGAGATCGCGGGCGCGTTCTGGGAGATCAACAGCAACCTCGACGGCGTCCACGGCGACCACCAGCTGATCGTCCAGACGATGGTCAAGGGAGGCACGGAGACGCTCGTGGGGGCGACCACCGACCCGTCCTTCGGGCACCTGGTGGCGTTCGGCCTCGGCGGGGTGTTCGTCGAGCTGATGAAGGACGTCGTGTTCGGCGTGCTGCCCCTCACCGACGCCGACGCCCGCCGCATGATCGAGGGCATCCGCGGCTTCCCGCTGCTGCAGGGGGCCCGGGGCGGCAAGCCGGTCGACCTGGAGGCGCTGCAGGACGTGCTCCTGCGCGTGGCCCAGCTGGTCAGCGACCTGCCGGAGATCGCCGAGCTGGACCTCAACCCCTTCTTCGCCCACCCCGACGCCGACCGCCAGGCGGTGGTGGACGGCCGAATCCGCGTCGAGGGGAAGGGCGCTTGAGCCTATGACCGACCGGATCGAGGTCCGCAGCGACTTCGTCGACGTCGAGGTGATGCGCCTGGGGCCCCGCCTCGGGCCGCCGATCATGCTGCTGCCGGGGCTGGGGGCCAACCACCGCGGCTACGAGCTGCGCCCCGAGCGGTCGTTCGCCGAGTTCATGACCGAGCAGGGGAGGACCCCGTGGGCGGTGGACTTCTACGTCTCCTGGCGGGCCGAGGGGCAGGACGCGTCGGCGCTGCTGCATGCCCTGGAGATGGCGCTGGCGGAGCTGCGGCGCAGCGAGGGGGTCGAGCTGGAGGAGGTGGACGCGGTCGGCCACAGCCTCGGTGGCCTGCTGCTGCTCGCGCTCGCCGTGGACGGGGTCCCGTTCCGGCGCATCGTCGCCCTCGCGACGGGCCTGGACTACCGGCTGGGTTCGCCGTGGTTCAAGAAGATGCTCGGGCTGGCGGCCCGCATCCGCGGCCTCGCGACGACCCGGCGCCGGGTGCCGGGGCTGCCGCTGCGGCGCCTCGCGGCGTTCGGGGCGGGGTTCACGGGGCGCAGCATGCTCCCCCTGGAGGGGGACCAGTTCCACCCCGGCACCACCGAGGGGGCGACGGTTCGTCGCTTCTTCCGGGAGGGGGTGAGAGACCTGTCGTTGCCGCTGCTGCTCGACCTCGCCAGCCTGTACACCGACGAGGGGCTGCGCCTGGGCGCGTCCGAGCGGCCGCTGAAGGAGGCGGTGCGGGGCATCGATCAGCCGGTCCTGTTCGTCGCGGCGCGCCAGGACAAGGTCTGTACGGTGGAGTCGGTGCGGGACGCGGCCGAGCGGGTGCCGGGGGCGACCCTTCTCGAGGTCGGAGCTGGCCAGGGGCGGGGTAATGGTTACGGTCACGTGGACCTGCTGACGGCCGCCAGCGCGCTGCGCGACGTGTACGAGCCGGTCGCCACCTTCCTGGCCTGAGGAGCCGATGCAGATCCGACGACACCGCGTGGACAACCGAGCTGGCTGGGAGCTGGACCTCAAGCAGTTCATCGATCCGGCGCGGCACGACCCCACCCGGCGGCCGATCGTGATGGTGCCCGGCTACGCGATGAACACGTTCATCCTCAGCTACCACCCCGGCGGCACGTCGATGGTCGAGTACCTGACCCGGGACGGGTTCGAGGTCTGGACGACCAACCTGCGGGGCCAGGGGGACAGCGAGGCCCGTGGGCCGATGACCCGGTACGGCATGCGGGAGCTGTCCCTGCACGACGTGCCGAGGGTGTTCGAGTACGTGCTGGACCGCACCGAGTCGAGCACGGCCCGGCTGGACGCGGTCGGCTGCAGCCTGGGCGCGTCGTTCCTGTACGCGTACCTCGCCCACCACCGCCACGAGCACCCCGTCGGTTCGCTGGTGTCGATCGGCGGGCCGCTGCGCTGGAACCAGACGCACCCGCTGATGAAGCTGATGTTCCGCTCCGCCCGGGTCGCCGGCAGCGCCCGGATCCGGGGCACCCGGACCCTCGCCCGGCTGGCCCTGCCCCTGGTCAGGCGCATGCCGTCGGTGCTCGCGCTGTACATGAACGCGTCCGAGATCGACATGGACGCGGCCGGCGAGATCGTCAACACGGTCGACGACCCGGTGCCCTGGATCAACCACCAGATCGCGCGCTGGATGCGGGACAAGGACCTGCAGATCAACGGGATCAACGTGACCGAGGGGCTGCGGGGCCTCGACCTGCCGGTGCTCTGCATCCTCGCCAACGCCGACGGCATCGTGCCGCCGGCGACGGCCCTGTCGATCCGCGACGTCGCCGCGCCCGGCCGCGTGGACGTGCTCGAGGTGGGGGACGACGACGTCTGGTTCGCTCACGCGGATCTCTTCGCGGCTCGCACCGCGGCGGAGAAGGTGTTCGAGCCGCTCCGAGCCTGGCTGGCCCGCCCCTACGCCCCCACCCCGCGCTAGGAGCCTGGAGCGCATTGGAGCCCGAGCCCCGTGAGACCGGGGCGTCC
>CAYQEG010000051.1:15360-41056 GCA_964416435.1 uncultured Rickettsiales bacterium | reverse complement strand
AGTCGACGGCTGCCCGACGCGCCCGGAACGAGGGTTCTTACACGGGCCTCAAGCTTCGGCTCGGCACCGGCTCGGCCGGGGCCCGGGCCGCCGTCGAGACCGAGATCGGGCACGTGCTGACGCGGCTCTTCGCGGCCAGCCCGACCCAGGCGTCGGCGTGGCGAGCGGCGACGAGCAGCCGCACCCCCGACCTCCTTCAGCTGGTCTGGCTCGACGCTCTCGAGCGAGACCTCAGGACGCTCCCGTGGGAGCTGCTGGTCGCCCCCACCGAGGATCCGGCCGGGCGCCGCGGCGGCTTGTTCTCGGTGGTCCGAGCGGCCGAGGCGCCGTCGGGCTGGCACGAGCGACTGCCGGGGCCCCCGGCCCTTCGCCACTGGGACGCAGGCGACCGGTCCGCCACGCTCCTGGAGTGCGATCCCCGGGACGTGCTGGTCGCGACGGTCGACTCTCGCGAGACCTGCGCCGCCCTGCTCGCGGCGCGGCAGGCGGCGAGGAGCCAGCCCGCCCTGCTGCTGCTCGATGTTCGGCCGGCGCGGGTCACCCCGGCGGCCCTCGCCGATCTCGCGGAGCGTCTCGCCGCGTCGGGCATCTCGGCCGTGGTGGCGCCGCTGCGGGGCTGCACCGCGCCGGCCGGCGAGCGGTTCGTGCAGAGGCTCGTCGAAGAACTGGGCAGCGGGGCGAGTGTCGTCGAGGCGATGCACGTCGCCCGCGAAGGGCTGCGTGACATGACCTCCGCCGAGGTCGGCGACCGCTGTACGACTTCGTGTTCTTCCTGGGCTGCGGCACCCCGGACGACTAGACGTCCGGGCCGTCGGGCCTACGCCTCGGCGCGGGGCGGCTCCTTGGCCTTCTTGCCCTTGCCCTTGGCCTGCCGGGCCGAGTGCTTCTCGACCAGCTCGTCGAACTCCTTCACCACCCGACGGGTCAGGACGCGCTTCTCCCGGAAGGGGAGGAACGACGACTTGAAGCCGTTGACGGTCAGCCACTGGATGTGGTCGATGTTCAGGTCGAACTGGCGGGTCGCGAGGATGAACTCGTCGGTGACCGTCGTGTCGGTGACGAGCCGGTTGTCCGTGTTGAGCGTCACCCGCAGGCCGAGGTCCAGGTAGAAGCGGAAGGGGTGCGCGGCCAGGCTCGGCGTCGCCCGGGTCTGCAGGTTGCTCTTGAGGCAGATCTCCAAGGGGATCCGGTGGTCGTTGGCGAAGTTGAGCAGGTCCCCCGACTCCTTCAGCCGCGTGCCGTGCCCGATCCGGTGGGCGCCGCAGTAGTGGATCGCCTGGTGGATCGACTCCGGCCCGTAGGCCTCGCCGGCGTGGATCGTCACGTTGATGTTGTTGTTCCGGATCAGATAGAAGGCCTCGCGGTGGTCCTTCGCCGGGTTGTTGTACTCGGCGCCGGCGAGGTCGAAGCCGACGACGCCGCGGTTCTTGAACGCGACCGCCAGCTCGGCGATGCGGAGCGAGGTCTCCGGCGTCATGTTGCGGATGCCGCAGATGATCAGCCCGGTGCGGATGTCGTACTTCCGCTCGGCGGCGTGCAGCCCGTCGAGCACCGCCTGCACGATCTGGTCGAGGCGGAGCCCCTTGTTGGTGTGGAGGATCGGCGCGTAGCGCACCTCGAGGTAGCGGACGTTCTCCTTCGCGGCGTCCTCGGCGAGCTCGAAGGCGGCCCGGAAGAGGCCCTCTTCGTTCTGGAGGACGCGGCAGGTGATGTCGAACGCGCGGAGGTAGTCCACGAGGTCGTCGCACATCTCCCCGGCGCGCATCGCCTTGCGGAGACCGTCTTCGTCGTGGGCGGGGAGCGGGACTCCCTGCTTGTCGGCGAGGTCGAGGATGGTCGGGATCCGGAGGCTGCCGTCGAGGTGGCAGTGCAGATCCGTCTTCGGGATCTCGCGGAGGAAGTCCTCCGTGATCTCGAAGGGCTGCTTCTTGGTCTGGCTCATGTCTACTTCCTTCTTCTTGCTTCGGGCGAGTATAAGGCTCGCTCGCTCTTCGAACAGGGCATGAGGGTCTGCAGTGGCGTACTGGTTCTACGAAGCCTGTCCGGTCGAAGAGGTCCCCGAGGGCTGCAAGCGCCGCGTGGTCGTCGAGGACTACACCGTCTGCATCTACAACGTCGGCGGCACCCTCTTCGCGAGCGGCGACGCCTGCCCCCACGAGCGGGTCTCGCTCGCCGATGGCGGGGACCTCGACGGGGAGCTCGTCACCTGCGGCGCGCACCGCTGGCAGTTCAACGTGCGCACGGGCGAGTGCCTCGAAGACCCGGCGTTCCCCCTCCGGCAGCACCCGGTGGGCCGCAAGGACGGCATGATCTACGTCGGCTTCTGGGCTGAAGAGGACGGCTCAGCGCCCTGACCGGCCGGCAGCCCTGGGTCGGGCCCGCGACCGGCCGCAGCGCGCCCGATCGGGTCAGGATCCGGGCGCGAACGGAGGGCGGGGCGCCCAGCCGACCAGCGCCCCGCCGCCCTCCCTCAGCCCCTCGGGCTCCTGAGAGGCCCCGTCGGCGAGCCCGCCGCGGCCCAGGAGTCGGGCGCCGATGCGCGCGACCCGCGGCGAAGGGCGCACGAACCGCGGCGCGCGCCGGCCGTCGGCCCGGGCGACCGCGCCGATGAGCTCCTCGAAGCTGTAGGTGTGGGGCCCCTGGAGGTCGATCGGTCCGTCCGGGAGCCGCTCCGACTCGAGCGCCGCGGCGGCGAGCACCACGGGCACGACGTCCTCGACTCGGACGGGTCGGCGATCGGCCGCCTGGGGCGGGATCGGGACGAGCGGGAGCCGGCTCATGCGCCGGAGCTGGGCGAGGTGCGGGGAGCCCTCTCCCAGCATCATGGAGGGGCGCAGCACGACCGCCTCGCCGGGCCACTCGGCGAGCAGCGCCTCGGCGTCGGCCTTGGACTGCGCGTACGGGTCCCGTCGGGGCCGCAGCACGGTGTCCGACGAGATGGCGACGATCCGGCGCACGCCGGCGGTCGTCGCCGCGGCCAGGAGGTGGCGCGTGCCGTCCACGTGCACCGCCCGGTTCAACTCGGGATCCGGGTTCTTGACGACCCCGGCGAGGTGCAGCACGACGTCGACCCCGTCCAGCGCCTGGGTCAGGGACTCGGGGCGCCGCAGGTCGCCCTCCACCATCCACGCGCCGGTGTCGTCCAGGGGCGAGCGGTCCGAGCTGGTCCGTACGAGCGCCCGGAACCGCTGGCCGTCCTCTGCGAGGGCGCGGCAGACGCGCCGACCCAGGAACCCGGTCGCGCCGGTGACGAGGACGGTGCCGGTGCCCCGTGCCGGTCGGCTGCGGGGATCGCTCGCGAAGCTCAAGCGGCGGCGCCGTCGCTGGCCGACGACTCGAGTGAGCGCCAGAAGCTCGCCACCTCCGAGGGTGTGGCGATCCAGGCGTCGTCGGCGTCGAGGATCTCCCGCAGCAGCGCCCGGTACAGGTCGCGGATCACCGGTCGCCCGAACAGGTGCGGCTCGGGATGGGTCAAGAAGTGGCAGAGGCCGCCGGTCTTTCGGACGTGGCGCCACTTGCGCCGCATCAGCGACAGCGCGGGCAGCCCCTCGTAGCCCAGCAGGAGCAGGCGGTCGTCCGCCGGCATCGTGGTCGGCAGGACCAGGGTCCCGCCCCGGCGGAACGGGAAGGTCGTGCCGCAGCCCCGTCGGGGGCCGATCAGCGTGTGGGTGTCGGTGTCGGGGACCGAGCTGTCCCACGCGAAGCGGGGCCCGACAGCTTCGTACAGCGCGTCGCTCACGAGCAGCGACGGCGAGCGGAAGCCGAGGATGTCCCAGCGGCGCATGTGGCGCTTGCAGCTGTCCAGCCGTCGCCCCGCGGCGGCCGCGTCGAGGTAGGAGATCCGGTTGTCGTGGGTGTCGCCGTGCAGCGCGATCTCGCCGCCGGCCTCCCGCACCGCGTCGCAGAACCCGGGGTCCCACTTGTAGGCGTGCCCGACCAGGAAGAAGCACGGCTTGAGCCCGAGCTCGACCATCTCGTCGAGCACCCGGCCGGCGTGCTTGAGCCCCTCCTTCGTGTCGACGTCGTGGGTCATGAGCAGCGGGTAGCGTCGTCCGCCGGGCCAGGGTCCTCGGGGCGCGTCGTCTTCGGAGACCGGCTCGAACGAGCCGGTGCGGGTGCCCTCGTCCGCCAGGTGTCGATACAGCTGAGACCGCATGCGGTCGAGCCTGGGCTCGATCGGCCACGCCGGGTCGGGGGGGCTCGCTTCGGGGTCGAGGTCGCTCTTCCCGGCGACCAGCGGGTACAGCGCCAGGCGGAGACGCCCGGGGACCGCGTGGTACGGGAGCGGCAGCCGCGCGTGCAGCGGCGGCGGGCGGGGGGTCAGGTAGCGCTCCTCGACCACCGTCCGCCAGGTCTTGTAGGGGTGCCACGGCAGCGCCCACGCGCCGTCCGCGCGCTGGGTGATGGCGTCCAGGGGATCACGCTCGAACAGGCCGAACAGCGCCGCGGCGTTCCTCGGTGGCTCCATCCCCCCGAACTCGATCGGGTGGCCGGCCACGTCCGAGAAGGCCGCCCGCAGGGCGCCCGCGTCGCGGTCCCACCGCGCCAGGAACCTCAGGAACGCCTGACTTCGAACGATGGGCATGGCCGGAGTGTAGCCCCGCGCCTCGGTCGAGGCGCGACCGGGGTCATGCCGGCCCTCGATTCCATTGGACCAGCCGCGAGCGGCGCAGGTCGGCCCGTCCTTGCTTACCCTCCGCCGCCCGCGACCGATCCGAGGAATCCGTCGAAGTGGCATTCCCGGCAGTCGATCAGCTCAGCGGCCAGGCCTTCCACCCGCTGGTTCTCGTGGCACTCGATGCAACCCCGAGCCGTCGCCGTGAACTCGTGGGCCTGGTCCTCGGCCGACCCGTGGCAGTCGACGCAGGTGATGGGCGCGCCCAGCCCCTCGGTCTCGTCGCCGGCGCCGCGGTAGGCGCCGGGATCCCGCCCGTCGGCCTCCATGTGCAGCTTGTGCAGCGGACTCTCGTCCACCTGCACCACCTGCTCCCGGAGCTCCTGGGACATCGGTCCCGTCAGCGGCTCGTCAGCGCCCTCGGCCAGGTGGCACTGGGCGCAGATGACCGTCTCGACCTCCGGTCGGTGGATGTCCTCCTGGCTCTGCGGGCGGTCGAACGCGGCGAGCCACAGGTTGCGGGGGTAGTGACTGATCGGCACCCGGTGGCAGTCATGACAGGTCGTCAGGCCCGCGTGCACCGAGCGCTCCCACGCCCGGTTGGCGTAGTCGTGCACGTGGCAGTCGTCGCAGAACCGGGAGTCGGCCCAGGTGTACTGGTACAGCCCCTCGCCCGTCGGCATGCCGACGAGGCCGCCGGCGAGCAGCGCACCCGCGACGACGAGCGCGCGCGCCGGCTTCTCCTTCAGGTGCGCTCGGCTGTCCCGGATCCATCCTCGCACCCGACGGAACATCACCAGCCTCCGTGGTGGAAGGCCTGCCACAGGAACTGCCCCTGGGAGAGGACCAGCGCGACGACGGCCCACCCGGTCAGGAACGCCAGTACGGCGAGGCGGAAGGTCTTCATGGCTGGTCCTCCGTGCTCGAGCGACGGTCGGGAGCGTGGAAGTAGAGGTACAGCGACAGCGCGTCGTCTCCGTGGCAGGCGGCGCAGGGCCGCTCCCACCCGGGCCGACGGAGGGCCGAGATCTCGTGCTCCGGGTCCGGACCGTGGGTTCGATGGCAGCTGCCGCAGGCGAGCTCGCCGTTGCGGCCGGCCGGCACCTGGTCGCCGTCCGCGCCGAACAGCGGCATCTCCCCCAGCGGCTTCCACCGGCCGCCGCCGGGCAGGAACACCGGCTCGGGGTGCTCGTAGTCCTCCACCCTCGGCGTCTCGGCCGGCTGGGACGAGCGCTCGGAGTGACAGGCCAGGCACTGCCGCGACTGCAGGCTCACGTCCGCCGACACCACCTTCGTGTAGGGGGCGCTCGCGTGGGCCGGGTGGCAGTCCAGGCACTCGGCCTTCCCGTGACCTCCCCGCGCCGCCTCGGCGTCCTGATCCGGGTGGCACTCGCCGCAGGACTCCGAGCCGCCCATCGTCGCCAGGTGGCTGTCGTGGCAGGTCGGGCAGCCCTCCAGGGGTGGATCGCTCTGGGCCAGTCCGCCGGCCTGGTCCGTCACCGCGTGGCCGGCCTCGCCGGGCCGCACGCCGCGGACGAACGCCGAGCCCCGGGGGCCGTGGCAGCTCAGGCAGCCGAGCGGGTCAGCCTCGGTGATCTTTGCGGTCATCCGGAGGAACTGCTGCTCCGCCGGGAGTCCGTGCACGTCGTGGCAGCCCAGGCACGGGATCCCCGCCGGGCCGCGCACCTTGCCGTGGGGCGAACGGGTCACGCCCTTCCGCTCGTCGTGGCAGACGAGGCACAGCTGCCCACCATCCTTCGGCCGACGCAGGAGGGCGTCGCCGCGGCCTCCGACCGCGTCGTGGCAGGTGCGGCACAGCACACCCCCGTTGCGGGCCGTCAGCAACGCCGCGGTCCGGCGCGGAGTCGGCATGTCCTTGCCGCTGTGGGCTCCCAGCGGGTGGCTGTGGGTTTCGCTCGCCTGGGGCTCGTGGCAGGTGACGCAGAGCACGCCGTCGTCTGCGGCGCGGAGCATCGGCTCCGAGGCTCCGCCGTGACTCGCGTGGCAGCCCAGGCAGCCCTTCTCGAGGCCGTCCGCCAGCGTCGCTTCGCCCCCCGCGCCCGGGCGGCGGGCCATCGCGTCCTCCAGCTCGTCGGCGACCAGGTGGGAGCCCCCGCCCAGGTCCAGGCGGCTCAGCGCGGACTCGTGCGCCGCGTCCTCGTGGCAGGCCGTGCACAGCGCCGAGTTCTCGACCGACAGCCGGGTGAAGCCGATCCCCTCGGAGCTGTGGCGGATCAACTCGACCGTTCCATCGGCCTCAGCGACCTCGAGCGCCGCGTCCTCGTCGACCACGCCGTGGGGGGAGTGGCAGGTCGCGCAGATGATCTCGCCGTCCTCGCTCAGGGGGAAGAACGGAGGCAACTCGCGCTCGGGCACGATGTCGACCGGGTGGTGGACCGCTCGGGGGTCCCACACCTCGCGGTTGTCGTTGACGAACCCGTCATGGCAGTTGCGGCAGAGCGCGTGGCCGTCCACGCCGTCGTCGTCGAGCAGACTCGTCCGCAGGTAGCGCTGGCCGTTGTCGCGGGCCTGGGCCAGGGCGTCGTCCCCGATCCGGAAGGTGGTGAGGGATCCCTCGGCCGCGTCCAGCACGACGTACCGGTCGTCACCCAGGGTGCGGATCGCGATCGGGTGTTCCCAGCGCGCGGGCTCCGCGTCCTCCATCAGCGTCGCCACGAAGCGGCCGTCTCCCTCGAACATCTGGACGACGCCGAGCGCCGAGTCGGCGACCAGCAGCCCGCCGCCGGGCGTGGGCGCGACGGACTTGGCCTTGCGCAACGTGCCCGCCCACTCGCCGAAGCGGCCGAATGACGTCACGGCGTCCCCGTCGATGACGTGGATCCGCTGCGCGGCGGTGTCGACCACGACGATGGCGCCGTCGGCGGTGACCAGGAGGTCCGACGTGGTGCCGAACCGATCCCCGCCTCCATCGGCCTCGACCATACGGGCGATCTCGCCCGTCGCCGGATCGAGCCACGCCACCCGCCCGAACCGGTCGCCGACCACGAGCGCGTCGCCGACCTCGATCACAGCCGTGGGGGCCAGGGGGAGCGCGTCGACCGGTTCGGCGAAGTGGGGCTCGATCGCCGCCAGAGATGCCCCCGCCTCGTCGACCGCCAGGAGCAGGGAGCCTCGCTCCGCCGCGCCGGGATCCGCCAGCCAGAAGCCGCCTTCGGCGCGAGCCGAGGCGCGCACCGGTCGACCCCAGGTCGTGTCGCCGGGGACCTCGACCGGCGCGGTGTCGCCCGTAATGTCGACGAGCCAGCCGCGGGCCGCGTAGCCGTCCAGGACGAAGACGCGGTCGCCCTCCAGGGGCACGACGTCCGACGGCATGACGGCGTCCAGGGGCACCGTGCGCACGTCCGTGATCGGAAGCGTCGCCATGCCCGTGATCACATCGGGCACCTCCGGCGGCTCCCAGCAGCCGAACAGCCCGAGGGCCATCGTCAGGGCCAGCAGGCGGCGGGTCATGGTCCGTCTCCGTGGCAGGCGGAACACAGCGGCCCGTCACCCGCGAGTCCGAGCAGGGGCAGGTGTCGATCCCGCGCAGTCGTTCCGGGCCAGACCACGTCGTCGGGGAGCAGCCCCGCCCAGTCCTTGCTCCGGATGAGCTCGCGGATGCTGTCCCCCGCCGGCTTGCCCGGCTTCGGCTCGGTCCAACCCACGCCGTCCCCGTGCACCTCGTGGCAGGTCCAGCAGGCGATCTTGCCCTCGGGATCGAGCGCGACCAGCGACCTCGCTTCGGGGTCCAACGACTCCACCTTGACGCCCATGTGGGCCTCCATGCCGCTGTGCTGCGCGTCCTCGTGGCAGAAGCCGCAGAGGTCTTCGTCCTGCAGGCGCAGCCCCGAGTCGCCGGGCGCCGCCCCTTCGGCGGGCACGAGGTCGTGGCAGACCGTGCAGGAC
Source organism: uncultured Rickettsiales bacterium (assembly GCA_964416435.1). GTDB lineage: Bacteria > Myxococcota_A > UBA796 > UBA9615 > UBA9615 > CAYQEG01. The sequence goes on along the minus strand of CAYQEG010000051.1, from coordinate 32,535 downwards.
GGGTCGTTGGGGTCCTTGCGCGCCTCGGGGTGGTGCGGGTCCTCCCGTTGGTAGTCGGTGCGCACGTGGCACTCCCAGCACATCGCCTTCTCGTCGGGGTAGGGACCGCCGCGGTTCCACGGCGGCTCCTTCGACCGCTCGTCGTCACACGACGGCTCGGCGTGGCAGGTGGCGCAGGTGACGACGTCGTCCTCCAGGGGCCAGCCTTCGGGCACCCGGGTGGTGCGCAGCGCGTCGCCGACGGCGTGCATCTTGACGTCGGGGTGGCAGCCCTCGCAGGTCGGGATCGACGGCAGCGCCGGGCCCGGGGCTGCGTCGGTCTCGCCGGCTTCGTGGCAGGACAGGCAGGCGTCGTCCCGGTCGTGGGGGTTGACGCGATCGTCGTCGGCCAACGCGGCGGTGGCGCACAGCGCGGCCAGGGTGGTGACAGCGAGGAGGCAGAGCAGGCGGTTCATTCCGTCTCCTCCTCGGCCACTTCGTCTTCGAAGACGCCGTTGTCGCCGTGGCACGTCCAGCACACGTCCAGGCCCTCTTCGTCCACCTGGTCGCGCACCATCTGCAGGTCCACGCCCGGGGAGCAGCCGCGTCGGTGCAGGGCGCCCATCGCGTGACAGGTGGTGCACTCTTCGAGGCCCCAGCCGTCGGGGTGCTCCTCTTCGATGATGACCAACCCCTCGGGGCCGTCGATCATCGCGACCTCCGGGCAGCCGTCGCAGGCGGACAGGGTGAGCGCCGCGAAGGCGGCGATGATCAGGAGCCTCACCATGGCCAGCCCCCTTGCTCGTGGCAGCGCACGCAGGTCTCGGCCGCGTGGCAGGTCGCGCAGGTGGCGCCGTCCAGCCGGGCGTCGATCCCGTGGAGGGAGCGGAAGCCGGGCGGGTGCGGGGTGTGCACCGCGGCGCCGCGAGTGTCGTGGCAGTCGATGCATTGCCCGCGGTCGTGGCAGTCGTCGCAGCCGGCCCGCAGCGACCGCGCCTCGGGGGCGTGGTCGTCGTGCCAGCCGATGCCGTGCGTCTCGGGGATGAGCTCTTCGCGGTCCGGGTGGCAGGCGCCGCATCGACTGGCGGCCCCGCGCGGCGCCCCGTCGGCCTCACCACGGTGACAGCCGTGGCAGATCGATCGGGGCGCCGGCAGGTCGTTCACCGCGCCGGACTCGGCCCGCAGGCCAACGGGGTGGCAGTCGGCGCACATCAGGCCGATCCGGGTGAACGCCCCCCTGTGGGTGGAGTGGTCGAACGGGAGCGGGTCGACGACGGTCGGCGGCTCCGAGTCGTCGCCGCTGCCCCGGGCGGGGAGCCACGCGAGCACGGCCGCGACGAGGAAGACGGCGGCCGCGATCAAGAGGCGGGTGGAGGCCTTCATCGCTTGCCTCCGCGGTAGACGTCGATGGAGCCCCGGAGGGCGAGGCCCGTCCGGATCCAGGGTGCGAGCATGCGGTCGGCGCCGCCCGCCACGTGCGCGGCGATGCGGAGGTCCCCGCCGAGGGGGCCCATGCGCCGCGGCAGCGGCAGCGTCAGCTCGGCGTGGAACCGACCCTCGGCCACCAGGCCGGGCATGCTGTCCAGGGGCACGAAGCGGTACGCGCCGAGGTCTCCGCCGAGGTGCAGCGGGCCGAGGTGACCCGCGAGGCCGGCCCCGCCGCCGAGGTAGGAGCTCTCCCCGACCGCAGTGGCGGCGCCGAACACGCCGAGGTGTCCGCCCTGCAGGGGGATCTCGGCGGACGCTCGGGCGGTCCCGCCCAACCGGGCCGGTCCGTCGGCGGAGGGAAGGAGGGTCGGGCCGCCGCCGATGCGCACGCTCAACGGCCCTGGGCGGAGCTCCACGGCGGCCCGACCGATGGCGTAGCCACGGGGTAGCAAGGTCTCGATCGCCGTCACAGACGTCTCGGGGATGCCCGGAGGGGGCAGGTCGTCCCAGCGGAAGAAGCCGGTGACCCGCACCTGGGCGTGGGGGACGAGGGTGCCGTTGAACCAGGCCCGCAGGCCCAGGTCGAGCTCGCCGTCGTGGCCCTCGGGGAGCACGCCGACCTCGGCGCCGCCGCCGAGCGAGTGGCCGAGGCCGGAGCGGGCTTCGGCGCCCGCGTACCAGCGGTGGCGCATGCCCGGCACGCTCTTGTGCAGGTCGTAGCCGACGCGGATCGAGACGCCGGACCAGCCGCCGCCAGGCCCCCGCGGGAACAGGCGTCCTTCGACGCCGGCGCCGAACGCGCTGACCGGCGTCAGCGGCTCGGGGTGGCCGACGCGGCCCACCCACGCGTCGAGTCCGACCGGCAGGTGGGTCGCGCCGACCTCCACCCCCGCCCCGTCGACGCGGTAGAGCCCCCCGAAGGCGGGCCGCACGAACCGGCCGGCGGTGATCGTCAGGTCCGGGGTGCGGTAGCGCAGCCCCAGTCTGTACAGGTCCGCTTCGTCCAGCTTCTCGCCCGCCCACGTGGTGTCGCCCTGGTTGGACGAGTCGTCGGCGAGGCGCCTGGAGAAGCGCAGGTTCCCCGCGCCGAACATCTGCCAGCGCGGCGCGAGGTTGAGGTGGATGCGCACGTCGTTGCGGACGCGCAGGCGTGGCTGTCCGTCGAAGTCGGGCAGCGCCTCGACGGCACTGCCGCCGTCGACGTGGAGCATCGGTACGCCCCCGCCTCCCTCTCCTGCCTCGAGCGGCTGGGGGAGGGCGAGAAGAAGCCCGACCTGAAGAGCGGTGAGGAGCAGGAACGAGGTGCGAGTCATCCCACGCTCCTCATCGCTTGCTCATCCTCGAGAGCCGCCGTCCCCTCGCCCTCTCCCGGCTGCTCCGGCAGGGGCCACGCATGGCATCCGTTGCAGGGCGGGAGTCGCTCGCCGCCCCGGTAGTCGATGTCGTCTTCGGCCTCCTCGTCGTGACAGGTGAAGCAGGCGTCCGGATTGGACCGGCCCGCTTCGCCGTGCTCCCAGCGCCAGTCGTCCGAGTGCGGGAAGCCGGAGCCCGGCTCCCCGTCCGACCTGGGAGCGACCAGCCCGCAGCCCAGCACCAGGGTGAGTCCCGCGAGCAGCGCGGCGAGCTTCAGCATCGTCGCCTCCAGACGGCGCCCAGGAGCACCAGCAGCGCCAGCGGTCCGAAGCCCCCTCCGGGGGCAAGCGAGTAGCCGCACGGTTCGGGTTCCGGCTCCGTCGCGCTGTCGTCGTCGTCGTCGTCGCCGACCGCGCTGTCGTCGTCGTCGCCAGGGTCCGGACACTCGGGCGGATCGACGGTGTCGGGCACCACGCTCAGCGGGTCGCTCGGATTGGCCAGGTCCTCTTCGCGCTCGGGGTCGTCCCCGCCGCGGCTCCAGTTGCCGCACGGGTCACCCAGCTCGAAGCCGTTGGTCTGGCCGTCGCCGTCGGAGTCGAGGTACCACAGCAGGGACCAGTCGACCGAGCCGAGGGGGAACGTGAACCCCACGTCCCAGCCGAACGAATTCAGCCAGGGGGCCTCGGTGTGGCAGGCCTCGCACTCGTACTCACCACCGTTGGGAACGTGGTTGTTGTACGGCGGTCGAGCCTCGGCGACTGCCCATGGCAGCGCCAGGAGGAGCGCGAGCCCCCCGGCTGTGATGCAGCGAGACACGTCCCTAGGCCTGCGCCGCTAGCCGGTCGCCCTCGTCGCCGAGGAGGTCCTTCGTCAGCGACGCGACTCCCCGGTAGAAGGGACTCTTGCTCTTGGCCTGGACCTGGTGGCAGAAGGTGGGCACCCACCGGCCGAGGTGGCTCCGGAGCAGGTAGCGCTGGGAGTTGCGCAGCCGCTCCGCCTTCTCCTCGTCCTCGAGCGCGCTCGCCTCAGCGTCGATCAGGATCGCGAACAGCTCCAGCTCGTGGCCGATGTGGTCGGGGATGCCGTCGTAGCCATCCCCTTCGAACTTCAATCCGTGCTCGGTGGCGAACCGCCGGATCTGGGTGGTCGTGTCACCCCACAGGCGGCCCCGTTTTGGGTCGTCGGGGTGGTGCACCGAACCGTACGGGGCGACGTGCGGGCCGGGGCCGATGAAGGTCTTGCTGAACTCTCGTCGCAGCTCGATCAGCTGCTCCTTGTCCGCCGGGAGATCCTCACCGACGTCGTAGCCTTCGGCGCGCAGCAGAGTCAGCAACTCGCTGTCACGCAGTGCGGTCGCGAGCTCGCTCGAGACCTCCTTGCGATAGACCTGCGCAAGCAGGCGGTAGACGGCCGCTCGGCCGCTGAGCTCTTCGGGCTCCTTGATCGTCGGCATCATGATCTCCCAGGCAACGGGTGGAGGGATGGGGACGGGGCCTCGGAGGAACTCAAGGCCCCGCCCCCTGTCTCGCTCACACTATGACTCGCTCTATGCGGGCGAGACTCTCACCACCGTGTCGAAGCAGCGCATGCCGCCGCCGATGGGCTCACCGGCGTTCGGCATGATCCAGTTGCCTCGATGGCCGTGCTTGTTCCACCACATGTCGTTGGCGTCCGGGTCGCCCGCCTCGTGCGCCGTCTGGTCGCTGTCGTCCAGCATCGGCGTCGAGTTGCCGCTGGCGTACCGGCCGTAGGCCCAGTGCCCGAGGTGGTGGGAGATGGCGATCACGCCGGGCTGGATCATGTTCGTCACCTTGACGTCCACGACCATGGTGCTGGTCTCGGTGCCCCGGGTGGTGACCAGGTCCTTGTTGTTGATCAGCTCCCGGCTCCGGGTCAGGGTCGCCTCGTCCCCGTTGGCGAGACCGAGGTCCGCCGCCGTGGTCGGGTTGATCCAGGCCGGCTCGTGGTGGAGGATCTCCGAGTTGTACTTGCAGTTCTGCGTCCGCGAGTGGGTCTGCGCGGGCATCTTGAACGTGGTCAAGATCAGCTCGTCGTCATCCAGGTCCACGTGCTCGGGGATGTACATCCACACGGGCAGGCCCGGGAAGTGCTTCGCCGACATGATCGGGGAGTCCAGCTCGAACCAGCCGGACTTGTCGACCTTGTCGGGGCTGAAGCCCTTGTAGATGGTGCCGCTGTCGTCGATCACCTGGCCGACGTAGCTCTTGTACGTCTTGCCGACGTTGCGGTAGCCCTCCAGGAACTCGTCCTTCGTGGCCTCCCAGACGATGCCTTCATCATCGACCCAGATGTGATCATCCTCGTCGGTGATGTCGTCGGCGTCGTCCATGGTCAGCGGCGGCTCGGCCAGCGTCACCTCGTCGAGGTAGCGCTGGTAGATCGGATCCTCGTCCGGATCGAACCAGGCGCCCACGTCCTTCATGAACTCGAAGCCGTCGTCGTAGCCGGCGGCCACCCCGGCGTCGTTGACGACCGTGGTGTCGCGGCAGGCGGCGGCGACGAAGTTCTCCATGGACCCGATCGCGGCGACCTTCTCGAGCTCGTCGTCGGCGCCCGTGCTCAGGCGTCCGGCCAGCTCGATCAGCACGTCGTGCAGGTTCCGCGTCTCGCCGAGGGGCGTGACCACGGGCTGCCGGATGTAGTACTCGTGGATCTGGTCGTAGGAGACCATGTCCTCCCAGTCCCAGCGCTCGAGGTACGTGGTGTCCGGCAGGATCAGGTCGGCGTACATCGCCGCCTCGGAGTACGAGGTGTCGCTCACCACCATGTAGGGGATGATGCTCTCGTCCTTGAGGATGTCGATGTTCCGCTGCATGTCGCCGTTGGCGTAGGCCGGCGTGTAGCAGTAGACCAGGTACATCGAGGGCCGATCCGCCGCGTCCTCGGACGCGATGGTGTCGAGCACGCGGTGGCTCGTACCGTGGCTCGCCTTGATGTAGTCGGAGCCGCTGTCGTGCTTGCCGCCGGTGGCGCCGGAGCTGCTGGGCTTCGGGTAGGTGCCGCTGTAGTTCCAGCTCGCGCCGACCGCGAACACGCGTCCGCCGGGGATGTCGATGTTGCCGCACATGCCTTCCAGCATCTGCGCAACACGCTCGGTCTGCACACCGTTGAAGTGCATGACCGCGCCACGGTACGTCAGGATCGTCGCGCCCGGGCTGGCGGCCGCGTAGGCCTCCGCGAGCTCCTCGATCTTCGCCGCCGAGACGCCGCTGATGCCCTCGGCCCAGGCCGGGGTGTAGCCACCCGCGGGCTGGTCGTCGACGGTCCAGTAGGCCGCCGCGTCCGGATCACCGGCGAGGAAGTCGGTCAGGTAGTCCTGCGGGTTGGTCAGCAGGTCGACCAGGCGGTCCCACTTGGTGTCGAAGCCATCGAGCGGGATGTTGGTCCACTCGTTGATGAAGTCGACGCCGGAGCTCGGCGCGAGGTCGTTGGCCGCGACGTGGTAGGCCATCGCCAGCAGGACCGCGAGGTCGGTGCCGGGCTTGATGGGGATCCACTCGGTGGAGTTCGCCGCCGTCTTGCTGAGGCGCGGGTCGAACGTGTAGACCGGGACGCCGTCGTCCATCGCCTTGCTCAGCCGCGTCGAGATCGCGATGTGGCTGGTGTGGGCGACGAGCGGGTTGGACCCGAAGTTCATCACGAAGCTGGTTCGCGTGAAGTCGTTCACGTCGTAGTGCTTGCCCCAGACCAGCTCCTGGCTGGTCCACTTGGCGGACTCGCAGATCGAGGTGTGGTTACCGAAGCTCTTCGTCCCGAAGGCCGGGCCGAAGTACGTCTTCGCCACCTTGGACGAGGACGCCTTCATGCGGCCGTAGTGGAAGTAGAACTTGCCGGGGTCGTCCGCGCGGATGGCCGCCAGGTTGGTCTCCAGCTCGTCGAGAGCCTCGTCCCACGTGATGCGCTCGTACTGGTCGGTGCCACGGGGGCCCGTGCGACGCATCGGGAAGAGCAGGCGGTCGGGGTCGTAGACCTGGCCGACGCCACCCTGACCGCGGGCGCAGATGCGACCGTTGGTGCGGGGGAGCAGCGGGTTGGCCTGGATGGACTTGAGCCGTCCGTCCTCGACGAAGCCGATGATGCCGTCACGGGCGACGCACTGCCAGCATGCGCTGGGCACCGCGGTGCGCTCCGCGCCGGTGTCCGGCGAGTAGTCCGTGCCGGTGCCGTCTTCGACGGTGCCGACGATCGCGTTGGTAAAGGTCACAGTGTCCGGCGGGCAGTCCTGTGCGCTGGCCTTCGTCGCCGTCAACACCACCGGAGCGGCGGTCATGACGGCGGCGCTGCGAACGCCAAGAGCCCGGAGGAAACCGCGGCGTGTCAGCTCGTTCTTGCTGGTCATGTCGCTTTCCTCCCTACACGCCCGGCACGTCGTACTGACGCGTGCCGTCTTCGTCGCGGATGTCGGTCCCGTCGTCGAACATGTCTTCGTCGAGGCCGATGTAGTAGAGGGCCGGCAGGGTGCCTGCGCTCTCCTTCATCACGGAGACGCGGTCACCTGCGGCCGCGATGGCGGCGTTGATGGCGCTTCCGGGGTCGTTCAGGTTGCCGATCATGCGGGCGTCGGCGGGGCAGGTCTCGACGCAGGCGGGCACGACGCCAGCCTGGACCCGATGCACGCACATGGTGCACTTGTCGACCGCCTTGGGGTCGGTGATGTCGAGGTCGTAGTCGGCGGGGTTGCCGCCGGCGGGCTTGCTCCAGTCCATGAACCGGGCGCCGTAGGGGCAGTCCTCGACGCACCAGCCGCAGCCGACGCATTCGTCCTGGTCCACCAGGACGAGGCCGTCGGGCCGCTGATAGGTCGCGCGAGCCCAGTACTCGACGGACGTGCCGTCCGGCATCTCCAGGGCGGCCTTGACCGGGGTGGTCGGGCAGCGATCGAGGCAGGTCGGGTTCTCGCAGTGGTTGCACATCCAGGGGATGGCCATGCGGGTCGTGTTCGGGAACGTCCCGCTCTCGGCGTCGACCACGCCATTGCGGAATACGCCGAGGCGGACGTCGTTCTCGGTCTTGCAGGCGATCGAGCATGCGTCGCAGCCGCGGCACTTGTCGATGTCGATCAGGAAGCCCCAGCGAACCTCGCTGGTGTCCTGGTCAGGGAATGCGCGGGGGTAATCGGGACACTCCTCATCGGGAGTGGTGTCGTCGTCGTCGTCGTCTACCGGACAGCCGGGCAGGACGGCGACGCCCGCACCGACGAGGGCGCCCTTGAGAAGGACCTCCCGCCGGTTTGTTGTGTGCTCAGGTTTCGGTGTTCCCACGGTGTCCTCCGAGGATGGTTTGGCCCGAAGGGGAGCAAGGCCCGGGCCAACCTCGCGAAAATCGAGAATCGCTGGACATAGCGGCTGTTTGCGAGGGTCCGCGGATCTGCGGTGTTACCGGTTCGGGAACTTCGTCGGCCTGGGCGTTACCCAGAGGTAACGTCTTCGGGGGGCAGCTCGATCGCGTGGCGACGGGTCAACTCCCAGAGGTGCTTGCGAGACACCCCGAGCAGCTCGGCGGCCCGGGCCTTCTTCCCGCCGGAGATGGCGAGAGCCGCGCGGATGTGGCGCGCCTGGAGCGCCTCGATCGCCTGGCGGAGGTCCAGCGGGTTGTCTTCGTCGTCGCCCCCGGCGATGGAGGGGGGGAGGTGCTCGGGCTGGATGCTCGCCGTGCCGGCGAGCACCGCCGAGTACTCGACGGCGTTCTTGAGCTCCCGCACGTTGCCCGGCCACCGGTAGCTCGCCAGCAGGCTCAGGGCCCGGGCGCCGATCCCTTGGGGGACCTCCTCGACCTTCTCCCCGAGATCGCTCAGGAAGTGGCCGACCAGCGGCCCGATGTCCTCGGGCCGGTCCCGCAGCGGGGGCACCTTCAGCTCGAAGCTCGCGATCCGGTAGAGCAGGTCCATCCGGAAGGCGCCGCTCTGGGTGTCGGTGGCGAGGGAGTGGTTGGTCGCCGCGAGCAGCCGGAAGTCCGACGCGATGGTCTTGTCCGAGCCGACGGGCTGGACGGTACGGGTCTCGAGCGCCCGCAGGAGCTTGGCCTGCGCCGCGCCGGACAGATCGCCGACCTCGTCCAGGAGCAGCGTGCCGCCGTCCGCGGCCCGGATCCAGCCGTCCCGGGGGGCGGTCGCGCCCGTGAAGGCGCCCTTGACGTGGCCGAACATCTCCGACTCGATCAGCTCGGCCGGGATCGCCGCGCAGTTGGCTGCGATGAACGGCCCCTCCGACCGGTTGGAGGCGCGGTGGATGTAGCGGGCGACCACCTCCTTGCCGACGCCGGTCTCGCCGCTGAGGAGCACCGTGGTGTTGGTGCGGGCGAGGCGTCGGGCCAGCGCCATGGTCTGGCGCATCGGCGGCGAGGCGGCGACGGGGCCGCCGGGGCCCTCCGGTCGAGCCCCCAGCTCCTGCTCGAGGGCGGCGACGCGCGTGAGGAGCTCCTCCTCGCGGAAGGGCTTGCTCAGGTAGTCGCGCACGCCGGCCTTGAGCATCTCGACCGCCTGCTCGACCTCGCCGAACGCGGTCATGAGCACCACCGCGACCGGCGGTTGCTGGGACATGGCCTCTCGGGCGAGGGCGTAGCCGCTCCGTCCGGGCATGCGGACGTCGGTGATCAGCAGGTCGAAGGGCTCCGAGGCGAGCAGCGCGTGGGCCTTGTTGCCGTCCGCCGCCCGCACGACCATGTGCCCCTCGTCCTCCAGCGCGTCGCCGAGCGCGAGCAGCTCCGCGGGTTCGTCTTCGGCCAGGAGGATCTCAAGCGGCATGGGAATCCTCGGACACCTCGACGGGCAGGCGGAGCCGCGCGACGGTGCCGCCCGGCCGGGCGCTGGTCAGGCTGACGTCACCCCCCAGCGAGCGGGCGATGGAGCGCGCCACCGGCAGCCCCAGCCCGGTCCCCTGACCCGGCGGGCGGGTCGAGAAGAAGGGCTCGAACACCCGCTCCTTCAGGTCGGCGGGCAGCCCGGGGCCGTCGTCCGCGATCTCGATGACGACGTCGTCACCGTCGCGGGCCCACCGCAGCTCCACCAGGCTCCGGGCGGCTTCGACGGCGTTGAGCAGCAGGTTGGTCACGATCTGCTCCACAGGGCCTCGAGGCCAGCATACCGATACATCCTCCGCGTCTGCGACGCTGACCGTCGCGCCCCGGCGGAGCCCCGCCATGCGGGTCGGCTGCTCCACCACGTCGGCGACCGTGGTCTGCTCCGGGGTCAGCCGGGCGCCGGAGCGCGCGCCTCGCGCGATCTGGAGGAGCCCCTGGAGCACCGTCGCGGCTCGCTCGGTCGCCTCCAGCGCCATCTTCCGGTAGGTCTCCCGGCGGTCCGGCGGCAGGTCCGGGCGACCGAGCCGCTGGAGGCAGTTCATCGCTCCGCCGACCGGGTTGGCGACCTCGTGGGCGACGCCCGCCGCCAGGGAGCCGACCGCGGCGAGCTTCTCGGTCTCGACCAGGTGTGCCTGCTGGGTCGCCAGGGCGGTGCGGGCCTCCCCCAGCCGGCGAGACGCGCGGTTGAGCGCCCTGGCGAGCACCGCGACCTCGTCGTGGCCGGCGGACTCGGGCAGCGTGACGCCCACCTCGCCCTCGCCGAGCCGGTCGACGAGGCCGACGAGGCGGGCCAGGTCGCGGGTCAGCCAGGTGCCGAGCAGCCACGCGGTGCCCAGGCCGACCAGCGTCAGGACGAGCAGCGCGCCCCCCAGGCGGTAGACGAGCGTGCCGGCCGCGAACAGATCGGCGTCGTTGGAGACGAGGGCGCTCATCACCCCGACGCTCGGGTCGAGCAGGACCGTCTGGACCTCCAGCGTGCCGTCGAGGTCCCCCGGGCCGAGCGTGCTCGCGTCGGGCACCTGCGCGCGGAGTCTGCCGTGCCCATCGGTGACGGTGACGCGCACCCAGCGCTCGTTCGTGCTGAGCATCCCGGTCATCAGCTCTCGAAGACGGAGGCTGTCCTCGGTGAGCAGCCGGTCCGCGGCGGGTCGAGCGAACGCCTCCAGCGTCGCCGAGGCCGCCTGGCGCGTGTGCGCCTCGAGCGCCCGTCTCCCTTCGACCCACGAGATGACCGTGACCGCGAGGCCGAACGAGAGCGACGCGGCGAGCATGACGAGCGTGAACCGATAACGGAGCGACGCGAGGGGCCGGAGGCGTTCCATCGACGCTCAGCGGCTCAGCGCGACGACTTCGGCGACTCCGCGGTAGTCCTCCCACCGGGCGAGCTCGAGGGAATCCGCGCCGAGCGGTTCGAGGCAGTTCCGGCGGGGCGCGATGCGCTCGAGCGCGGCGGCCAGGTCGGGCCGGTCCTTGCGCACGACGAACACCGGCGACGGGAAGTACTCCGAGTGCCAGGCCGCCCTCAGGGAGTCGTCCTGGAGCATCTGGCGCGCGACTACCTCGTCGATGACCGCGGCGCGCACCACGCCGGACTGCACGGCTTCGATGGAGCGATCGTGCGAGTAGGTGAATCGCACGTCGCCGAAGTAGCGGTCGGGGTCTTCCCCGCTGCGCCGGAGCTCGGCCCTGAGGGCGTGGTAGCCGGTCAGCGAGTTGGGATCGACCCAGGCGAAGGTGGCGCCCCGGAGATCCTCCAGCGAGGTGGCGTCGTCGCCCTGACGGACCAGGACGGCCGCCCGGTAGCGTCCTCCGTCGAGGTCCGACACCAACCGCCAGGCCGCGACGAAGTCCTCCTTGAGGCTCTCGTCGGCCGTCGCGCCGGAGCAGATCAGGCCGAAGTCGCCGGTGCCGCTCGCGAGCAGGGCGTTGGCTTCGTCGTACGTCTCGCGCTGAAGCAGCTCGATGTCCGAGCTGGTCTCTTCCTTCAGGCAGTCGAGGAAGGGACGGGTGCGCTCCCAGCCGGCCGACGGCGACCAGACGGTGGCGAGCACGAAGGTGGTGGTCTTCGTCGCGTCCGGCCGCTGATCGTCATCATCGGCGGGCGCCCCCGCGTCGCCCGCTCCCCCACAGCCGCACAGCAGGACGACGAGGCCCGCCAGCGCCACGAGACTCGTGCCAACACCTCTCCAGAACCGGGGACCCATGCCCCGAACCTACCCCTGGGGGATTTCCCGGTCCTGACATCCACCACCCCGGGTCTTGTGGTGCCCGGGCTGGACGACGGCCGCTGCGTACTTATGTTCAGTACGGGTCCGGCCTCCACCTGTCGCGCATTACTCCTCCTCCTCCCCCGCGCGACGGGACTCCAGTGGGGCCGGGCCCACTTCGATCAGCCGGTGATCTTGTCGCCGAGCCAGCCGCCCAGGCTGAAGAGCAGGCCCATGCCGATGGCGGGCCACCAGCCGCTGAGCTCGAAGTCCTCGAGCAGCGCGTCGGTCAGCTTCAGGAGGATCGCGTTCACCAGCGTCGGGATGAGGAGGATGAACAGCCCCACCGACACGATGATCAGCGGGAGCGAGACCAGCCCGACGAGGAACGTCAGGAACCACCCGAACAGGAAGTTGAAGACGCCGAAGACCACCGCGATGAGCGCGGCGGTGCCCATCGACTTGATCTTGATGCCGGGGAAGATCTGCGGCGCGATGGCCGCGATCGCGAACAGGATGAGGAACTGGATCAACATGGTGGTCTTCCCTACGCCGCGACCGGCTGGCTATTTCGCCACTATGCTCTCAGGCCGATGACTTCGCCCCCGCCACCCCTCGTGGTTCTGGTCCACGGCTTCATGCGCACCGGCATGTCGATGATGCCGATGGCGTTGGGGCTGCGGCGGCGCGGGTTCGTGCCGCGCACCGTCACCCAGTGGAACGTGCCGACGGACATCGCCGACCTGGCCGACGGTCTGTACGCCCGCGTCAGCAAGATGCGGCAGGTCGAGGAGCGGCGGCTCGGCTACCTGCCGGACGTGCACTTCGTCACCCACTCGATGGGCGGGATCGTGACGCGGGCGATGTTCGCCCGGCACGAGATCTCCGGCCCCAACCGGATCGTCATGCTCGCGCCCCCCAACCGGGGCAGTCGCTTCGCCGCCCACATGCGCGACAACGTGCTGGGCTTCCCCTGGGGCGGCTTCGACCCGCTGCGCAAGCTGCTGCCGGACGAGCGTGGCGACTGCGCCGACGCGGGCGACCCCGACGCCGAGATCGGCATCATCGCGGGCGCCCCGCCACGCGCGTTCGGCTTCCCCTGGTCGATGGGCGGCATGGGCAGGATCGGCTTCACCCCGGCCGCGGCGGGGGAGCACGACGGCAAGGTGGCGCTCGACGAGACGCGCATGGACTCGGCCGTCGACTGGGTCGTCGTGCCCAAGGGGCACACGTTCCTGATGGCGTCACCGGCCGTCATCGACCTGACCGCCGCGTTCCTGAAGTCGGGTCGCTTCGAAGGACCGTCCGATCTCTGAGTACCGCGGCGCGCGCCGGTTCCTGGGTCCGATCTGGGCCCTGGACTGGGGCGCGATCGTGCTGCCCCTGGCGACGGCGATCCAGCTGAGCACCGTCGAGACCGACCCCTACGTCGCGGCCCACCTGTTCGCCACGTTCGGCGGCCCCTACGCTGTGGCGCTGTGCGTGTTCTTCGGGCTCGCGCCGGGGCTGCTGCTGCGGACCCGCGAGCCGACCCGGGCTCAGCTCCTCCGAGCGTCCACCATGCGGGCCGTCGTGCTGACCGGGGTGATGCTCGGCTCGCTGTGGCTCCTCGTCGACCCGGACATGTCGATCCCGACCGGGCCGACCTGGCGGCTCCTGATGTGGCTCTGCGGGCTCGCGCTGCCGCTGTGGGCGAACACGCTGTTCCTCCGGCTGCGCGGCATGGTCAGCCTCTCCGCGGTGCTCGCGACCATCGGCGTGGGCGCGGTGTTCGCCGGCGGCGTGCTGCTGATCGGGGTCGCGTTGGTCCTCCCGCCGGCGGGGATGATCGTGCCGATCGCCCTGGGCGGTGGGGTCTACGCCACGGGCATCGCGGTCGCCTGCTGGACCGACGTCACGGGCGCGTTCCTCAAGGTGGTGATGTCGGTGTCGGCGCTGAGCGCGGTGATCTCGATCGGCGTCGCGGTGCGGATCGCCAATCCGCCGATCGACACCGTCCAGGTCAGCTGGTTCGAGGCCTGGGACCCCCACGGTCAGCGGGCGGTGTTCATGATCGAGCGGCCCCCGTCCCAGCTGCGCAGCTTCGTCGAGTACGACCTCCGGACCGACACGTGGCGCAACTTCGGTCGCCGCGTCGAGCGGGTCACCTACGCCATGGGGCACCGGGTGGTGGCGCGCCGCCCGCCGGTCTCCTACACGCTCGACACCGACGCCTACACGACGCTCTGCGCCGAGGACGGCCAGGGCGAGGAGCGGTGCGGGCCGACCCTCCGAGCCGGTCGTGGGCTCCTGCTGCGCGGCCACGACCGGGCGCCGCTCGCCGTCGCCAACCGCCGACGCGGGCTCGTGGTGTGGAACGTCCAGTCGGACCAGCGATGGTCGATCCGTCGCGACGGGGCCCGCATCCGGTGGCCCTGCTTCGTCGACGGTCCCGGCCTGTACTGGCGGGTCGATCACGGCGAGCCGCCGTTCCAGCAGGAGCTGCTGATGCTGGACGAGCCGGACGCCGAGGTGCGGAGCCTGACCCTGCGTCAGTCCAGCGACTGCGCCTCGGTCGGCCGCGTCGCTCCGGAGGGGCGCTTCGTGCGGGGGCGCGGATCGGTGGGGCGGGCGTCGCGCCTGTTCGGTCCCGGCATGCCGGAGGAGGGCGTCGACCTGGAGGGGTTGGTGACCTGGAGCAGCTGGTCGGATGACGGAACGACGCTCGGTCTGATCTTCGACCCGCCGATGGTCGCCTACTGGACGGCCGAGACGGGCATGAGCGGCCGCTTCCCGATGCCGAACGCCGGTCGCCTGGAGATGGCCCCCGACGGCAGGCACGTCGCGTACCTCACCGAGGACGGGCATGGCCGGGGCCACTGGTCGGTGTACCGGGTGCCGGAGCACCAGCTCGTCTCGCGGGGCAGCTTCGAGTCCCAGACGGTCCGCTGGGACGACGACGGGCACCTGATCACCATCCAGGGGGGGCAGCTGGTCCGGCTCGATCCCTTCGCCGCTACGACCGAGGTGCTGTTCCCGCCGCCTCGATGAGCTCGGCGATGGCGTCGGCGTGGCTGCGCAGCGACGCGTGGCGGGCCCCGTCCAGGACCGCCGTGTGAGCCGCCGGCAGCAGGTCGGCCAGCCGCTCGCAGACGCGGACCTCCTCGGCGCGGGTCTCCGACCCCCAGGCGATCGTCGTCGGCGCGGAGATGGCGGCCAGCTCGTCCAGATCGGCCGGCAGTCTCAGCGCCCGGGCGCCCTGCCGGCGCAGCCGCGGCTCCTCGGCCATCAGCCGGAAGCGATCGTTGGCGGGCATGCCCGTCCAGCCCTCGGGGCCGTGCCAGAACTCGACCAGCGACTTCAGCGCGAACGGCTCGGACGCGGCCCGCACCACCTCCAGGGCGTCGTCGTCCCAGCCTTCGAGCACCCCGAACGCGACCGGCTCGATCAAGACGAGCGCGGCCAGCCCGGCCGGCTCGCTCGCCGCGAAGCGCAGCGCCTCCCAGCCTCCGTAGGAGTGGCCGACCAGCACGAACGGCTCGACCGCGCGCGCCCGGCGGACCTCTTCGGGGCGGGGGCGAAGACAAGTCCAGCCGTCGCCCAGAGCCTGGACTACGGTGGCCCAGGTGGCGGGGGAGTCTCCGCTCCCGTGCAACAGGATCGCCGTCGACATCGCGGCATGGTGCCTCAGCGTGGCGGCTCCGTCCCCCTTGGCAGCCCCCGGTCGATCCCTTAAAAGAGCGTTCGCTGAAGGAGTCCGTCCCCCTTGTCCCTCCCCGTCAAAGCGCGCAAGCCGGCCTGGTTGAAGGTCCGCCCCCCCGGGGGTGAACGCTATGCGTGGCTCAAGGAGCAGCGCTCCAGCCTCGAGCTGGCGACGGTCTGCGAGGAGGCCCGCTGCCCCAACATCGGTGAGTGCTGGTCGGGCGGCACCGCGACGTTCATGGTGATGGGCAGCATCTGCACCCGCGGCTGCCGCTTCTGCGCGGTCAACACCAACCGCAACGGCAAGCCCCTGGACTCCGACGAGCCGGCGAAGCTGGCCCGCACCATCGCCGCGATGGAGCTGGAGTACATCGTCGTCACCTCGGTCGATCGGGACGACCTGCCGGATCAGGGCGCGTCGCACTTCGCCGCCTGCGTGCAGTCGGTCAAGGCGGCGTCGCCGAGCACGAAGGTGGAGATCCTCCACCCCGACTTCTCCGGCCGCACCGACCTGGTCGACGTGGTCGCCCGCTCCGGGGCCGAGGTGCTCGCCCACAACATCGAGGTCGTGCGTCGGCTCACGAAGAGGGTGCGGGACGGCCGCTGCGGCTACGACCAGAGCCTCGCGGTGCTCGCCCGGGCCAAGGAGACCGCGCCCGAGCGGTTCACCAAGTCGTCGATCATGGTCGGGCTCGGGGAGACCGAGGACGAGGTGGCCGGGTGCATGGCCGACCTGCGAGCGGCCGGGGTGGACTTCCTGACCGTCGGGCAGTACCTGCGTCCCACCGAGCGCCACATCGCGGTCGAGGAGTGGGTGACGCCGGAGCAGTTCGCCCGGTACGAGGAGCTCGGCAGGGAGCTGGGCTTCCTGTACGTCGCGTCGGGGCCGCTGGTCCGCAGCTCGTACAAGGCCGGCGAGTTCTTCATCCGAAACCTGATCGAGCGGAAGGACCGCAGCATGCGCCTGGCGGTGGTGGGATGACCGTGGCGACGCCGGACCTGGAGCTGGGCACCGTGACGGACACCTCGAAAGTGATCGCGCGCGCGATCGTGCGCTCGCGGGTGATGGACGACTTCGCCGCCGGGCTGGCCCGCCGGGGGGTGGTCGCGCTCGCGCCCCCAGCCGCCGGGATCGAGGGCCACCTGTACGGCAGCCTCGCGGCGCTGCGACCCACGGACTGGCTGTTCGGGGACGTGCGCACCGGCGCGGTCGCGGTGGAGCGGGGGCTGCCGGTGCGGTCCTGGCTGGCGATGCTGCTGGGGGCCGCCGACGCCGCGCACCGCGGCCACGCGTCGCCGGGGGAGATGACCGCCGCCGACGCGCGGATGGTGTCGACCTCCAGCCTGCTCGGCACGCACCTGCCCCAGGCCGGCGGGGTGGCCCACGGGATGATGGTGAGGGGCGCGGACGACGTCGTGCTCGCCTGGTTCGGCCCCGGCGCGGCGGCGACCGGCGACGCCCACGTGGCGCTCAACTTCGCCGGCGTCTACCGAACCCCGGTGATCTTCTACTTCTGCAGCAGCGGCGAAGCCGACGCCGAGCGGCTGGGCGGCGACTCGTTCGCCGAGCGGGCCGAGGGCTACGGCATCGCGGCGGCCCCGGGCGCCGCCGCCCCCCCCCGGGGCGGGCCCGACCAGGTCGCCCAACACGCCCAGCCGGCGCGCCGGGGTGGCGAGTTAGAGCCGTGTGGAAAATAGCGAAAAAGTG
>CAYQEG010000051.1:0-15350 GCA_964416435.1 uncultured Rickettsiales bacterium | reverse complement strand
GGGGGGGGCGGGGGGCGCGCGGGGGGGCGGGGGGGGTCGGCGCGGGGGGGGGCGGGGGGCCCCGCGGCCGCGGCCCTGGCGGTGCGCGACGTGGTCGCCGAAGCGGCCGAGCGGGCGCGCGGGGGTGGCGGCGCGACGCTGATCGAGGGGCGCTGCTCCGACGATCCGCTCGTCACCCTGGGCGTCGACGCCGGCGTGGCGGAGGCGACCGCCGAGGCGCTGCGCGCCGAGCTGAAGAGCCTGACCGAAGAGCTGCTGCTCGCCGGCCCGCCGGAGCTGGCGTCGCTGTTCGACGACGTGTTCGCGGAGCTGACCCCGGCGCTGGCGGAGCAGCGGGCCGGCCTGGCCGCCCACCGGGCCCGATTCGCTTCTGGAGAAGTCGACTGATGCCGACCATGAACATCATCCAGGCCGTCAACTCGGCGCTGGACATCGCCTTGACGGAGGACGAAGACGTCTTCGTCTTCGGGGAGGACGTCGGCAAGTTCGGCGGCGTCTTCCGCGCGACCGACGGGCTGCAGGCGACGCACGGCGAAGCTCGCGTCTTCGACACCCCGCTGAGCGAGGCCGGCATCATCGGCACCGCCATCGGCATGGCGATCTACGGCCTCAAGCCGGTCCCCGAGATCCAGTTCAGCGACTTCATCTTCCCGGCGTTCGACCAGATCGTGAACGAGATGGCGAAGTTCCGGTACCGCAGCGGCGGCCAGTTCCCCTGCCCCGTGACGATCCGCACGCCCTTCGGCGGCGGCATCCGCGGCGGCCACTACCACTCCCAGAGCCCGGAGGCGTACTTCGCGCACACGTCGGGCCTCAAGGTGGTCGTGCCGAGCGACCCCTACACCGCCAAGGGGCTGCTCCTGGCGTCCATCGACTGCCCCGATCCGGTCATCTTCCTGGAGCCCAAGCGGGTGTACCGCGCGTCGCGCGCCGAGGTGCCGCAGGAGGCGTATCGCCTGCCGCTCGGCCAGGCGCACATCGACCGGGCCGGCAAGGACGTCACGATCATCGCGTACGGCGCGATGCTCCACGAGGCGCGCAAGGCGGCGGACCTGCTGGCCGAGAACGACGTGTCGGCGGAGGTCATCGACCTGCGCACGCTGGTCCCCCTGGACGAAGAGACGGTGCTGCAGTCGGTCCGCAAGACCGGTCGCGTCGTCATCGTGCACGAGGCCGCGCGCACCTGCGGCTTCGGCGGCGAGCTGGCGGCGGTCATCAGCGAGAAGGCGCTCCTGCACCTCGAGGCGCCCATCCTGCGGGTGACCGGCTACGACACGCCGTTCCCCTACACGCTCGAGCAGCAGTACCTGCCCGACGCCCTCAAGATCTTCGAGGCCTGCGAAACCACGGTGGACTTCTAGATGTTCGAATTCCGACTCCCCGACATCGGCGAAGGTGTGGTCGAAGGCGAGATCGTCGCCTGGAAGGTCCGGGTGGGCGACAACGTCGCCGAGGACCAGCCCCTGGTCGAGGTGATGACCGACAAGGCGACCGTCGAGATCCCCAGCCCCAAGGCCGGCGTCGTCACGTCCCTGACCGGCGGCGAGGGCGACGTCATCGAGGTCGGCCAGGTCTTCGTGGTGCTGGACGACGGCACCGGCGCCGCCGAGAGCACCGTGCGGCTGACCCCCGACGAGCTGCCCGACGCCCAGGCCGCGGCGGTCCCCGACATCCCCGCCTCCGAGCGCGCCCTGTCCGAGCCGGCCACCGTCGAGGCGCCCGCCAACGGCGGCACGCCGGCGCCGGCCGTCGCCTACTCCCTGCCGACGGTGCGCCCGTCGGGCAGCAAGGTCCTGGCCACCCCGGCGACCCGGCGGGTCGCCCGGGAGCTGAAGGTCGACCTCGGCGCGGTGCTCGGCACCGGCCCCGGCGGTCGGGTCACCAAGTCGGACGTCGTCGCCTGGAGCGAAGGCCGTCGCGCCCCGACCGGCCGCGCGTCCGCGGGCGGCGGCGCCGGTCTGCCGTTCGAGCACATCGCGGTGCCCCCCGGCAGCGGCCCCGAGGAGCGGGTCAAGGTCCGCGGCCTGCGACGCAAGATCAGCGAAGCGATGGTCCGCAGCTCGCTGAGCATCCCGCACTTCAGCTACGTCGACGAGGTCGACATGACCGAGCTCGTGATGCTGCGCAAGCGCGTCAACGAGCAGATGGTCGCCGCCGGCCAGGGCAAGGTCAGCTACCTGCCGTTCATCATGAAGGCGTGCTGGATCGCGTTCAGCGACCACCCCGAGGTGAACGCGCTGTACGACAACACGACGGACGAGGTCGTCTACAAGAAGTACTTCAACTGCGGCCTCGCCACCGATACGCCGCAGGGGCTGTACGTGTCGGTCGTCCGGGACATCCCCGGCAAGACGATCGCCCAGCTGGGCGCCGACATCATCGACGTCACGACCCGGGTGCGCGAAGGCAAGGCGTCTCGCGACGACCTGACCGATTCGACGTTTACGATCACGTCCATCGGTAACATCGGTGGCCTGTTCGCCACACCGATCATCAACTACCCCGAGGTCGCGATCCTCGGCGTGAACAAGATCGTCGAGCGCCCCGTGGTGCGTGACGGTGAGGTGGTCGTGCGGCACATGACGCACCTGAGCCCCAGCTTCGACCACCGCGTGGTCGACGGGGCCAACGGCGCGCGCTTCGTCACCCGCCTCAAGCAGCTCCTCGAGAACCCGGGTCTGCTGCTGGCGCACCTGTAGCCACGGTTGACCTGGACCCGCGCGACGCTCGACGGCCTGCCCCGCCTCGGGTGGGCAGGGTCGCCGACGCCGGTCACCGAGGTCCCCGGCCTCGCCGAGCAGCTGGGCGCTGACTGGTTCGGCGTCAAGCGCGACGACCAGCTCGACGCGCTGTCCGGCGCCACCAAGGTCCGCAAGCTCGACTTCGTGCTCGCCGCGCCGCGGTTCGCCGACGCGAAGACCTGGGCGTCGTTCGGGGCGATCGGGTCGGGCAGCCTCGCGTCGCTGACCCAGGCGGCCACCGAGCTCGACCGGAACCTGCTGGCCTGCTGCTTCTGGGAGCCGCCGTCGCCGGACGTGATGGGCAACCTCGCCTGCATCGCGTCGGGGCCGACGACGATCCGGTACGCGTCGGGCCGGGTCGGGCTGGCGCTGCGGTACCCGCCGCTGATCCTCGGCGGCAAGCTCAAGGGGGCGCCCGTCGTGCCCCCCGGCGCGTCCGCCGGCGAGGGCGTCGTCGGCTGCGTGCGGGGCGGGTTGGAGCTCGCCGAGCAGATCTCGGCGGGGGACGTGCCGAAGCCGGACCGGATCTACGTGCCCTGGGGGACCGGCGGGACGTCGGTCGGCATCGCGATGGGGCTCGCGATGGCGGGCGTGGCCATCCCGGTGGTGACCGTGTCGACCGTCGAGCGACCCTTCGCCACCCGCTCGCAGATGAAGGGGCTGATCAAGGCCGCGGCCCGGCTGCTGGCTCCCCTCGGGGAGCTGCCCGCCGAGGCGCTCGAGCCGCCGCTGAGCATCGTGCACGGCCACGTCGGCAAGGGGTACGGCCACCCCACCCCGGCGTCGCTGGGCGCCTGCGCCGACTTCGCGGAGCACGACCTGCTGCTCGAGCCGGTCTACGGCGGCAAGGCGTTCGCGGGGATGCGACAGCTCGAGGCGGGGCGGGGCGGCAAGGTCCTGTACTGGCTGACGTCCCACCGGGGGGAGCGGCCGTCGGTCGAGGGCTGGCGGGACAAGCTGCCGCCCGCGCTGACGCGGGACCTCGCCCGCGCCGAACGTGGCAAGGGGCCGAGCCGCCGTCGGCTGCTCATCGGCGGCGCGGCGGCGGCGGTCGTGGTCGGCGGGCTCCGCACCACCGGCTACGACGACGACGCCCCGGCCGGTCGGGTGCTGTCGGGCTGGGAAGCCCAGGTGATCGCGGCGGCGGCCGAGGCGGTCATCCCCGACGAGCCGGGTCCGCTGCCCGCCGACGGCCCGACCGCCTGGGAGGTCGCCGCCAACGTCGATCGCTACCTGACCGGCATGCCGAAGAAGATGGTCCTCGAGATCCACGGGATGATGGGCTTCCTGGAGCAGGGCACGCTGATGGGCGGAGGCCTGCGCCGACTGACGAAGCTGGAGCCGCGGGCCCGGCGTCGCTTCCTGGAGACGCTGAGCCGCATGCCGGGGCTGGCGCCGCAGGCGAGCCGTGGGGTGCGGGACCTCTGCTACCTCGGCTGGTACCAGGACCCGAGGACGTGGGGGATGCTCGGCTACGGGGGACCGCTGGTGCCGCGTCGTGCGCCGGGCTCGCCGCCGCCGTCCAGCAAGTACGACGCGTTGGTGGCCGAGCCCGGCCGACTGCCGGGGTCATCCACGTGATCTACGACGCGTCGACGCTGCCGCTCCCCCTGGAGCTGACCGCCGACCTGGTCGTCGTCGGCTCGGGCGCCGGCGGCGCGATGGCGGCGACGGTCGCGGCCGAGGCGGGGCTGAAGGTGGTGGTGCTGGAGGCGGGGGCGTTCGTGCCGCCGTCCCAGATGACCCAGCGCGAGGAGGAGATGCTCCCCCAGCTGCTGTGGGCCAACGGGGGACGCACGACGGCGGACCGCGGGGTGCACATCCACCAGGGGCGGGCGGTCGGCGGCTCCACGACCCACAACATCAACCTCTGCGGCCGCATCCCCGAGCCGATCCGGCGGGAGTGGACGCGGACCCGCGGGCTCAAGCACCTGCCGGCGGAGCGCTGGGAGGCCCTGTACGACGAGGTGGAGGCGACGCTCGGGGTGAGCGCGGTCCCGGAGGAGCGCTGGAGTCGGCACAACCGGCTGCTCCTGGACGGCGTCCGCAAGCTGGGCTGGCGGGGGGGCGGTCTGCGCCACAACCGCACCGGCTGCCTGGCCAGCGGCTACTGCCTGCTCGGCTGCGCCTACGACGCCAAGAACAACGCGGCGAAGGTGCTGATCCCGCGCCTGGTGGCGGCGGGCGGCGAGGTGATCACCCGCTGCCAGGCCGTCGTCGTGACCCATGCGGGGGGCGAGGCGACGGGCGTCGAGGCGGTCGGGCTGGACCCGGTGACGCGCCGCAAGCTCGGACGGGTGACGGTCCACGCCAAGCAGGTCTGCCTGTCGGCGTCGGCCACGGCGACCCCGGCGATCCTCCAGCGCTCGGACGTGCCGGATCCCAGCGGAACGACGGGGCGCACGTTGCGGATCCACCCTGCGCTCATCGCGGCGGGTGAGTTCGACGCCCCGGTGCGGGCCTGGGAGGGCATCCCCCAGACGACGGACTGCACGGAGTTCCTCGACTTCGAGGCGGCCCACCCCGAGTCCGGCGAGGCGCCCGACGAGGCGGGCCTGCGCACCTGGATCCTGCCCGCGTTCGCCCACCCGGTGGGCACCGCGACGATGGTCCCGGGCCTGGGCGCGGCGCACCGCGAGCTGATGGCGAAGTACGAGCGGCTGGCCGTCTTCACCGGGATGATCCACGACACGACGACGGGCCGGGTCCGCCCCCAGGGGGACCTGGGTCTGCGGATAGACTACTGGCCCAACGCGGCCGACCGTCGGGAGCTCGTCTACGGGATGGCCCGGTGCGCCGAGCTGCTGCTCGCGGCGGGGGCGAAGGCGGCGGTCATCCCGTCGGCCCCGCTCCAGGAGTTCGGCCCGAGCGACTCCCTCGCCGCGGTCGAGTCCATGGACCTGGAAAGGGGTGCGCTCGACATCACCGCCGTGCACCCGATGAGCAGCGTGTCGATGGGCGACGACCCGGCGGTCGCCCCGGTCGGCAGCGACGGTCGCCACCATCACCTGGGTCGGCTGTGGATCGCCGACGGCTCGCTCTTCCCGACCTCGATCGGGGTCCCCCCCCAGATCTCGATCTACGCGATGGGGCTGCACGTCGGCCGGGCGCTCACCGCTACGTGAGCGGCGCCCCGGTCGCGGATTGGGCGGAGCGGGATCGATTCCGGCGTAGAGTTCCGGCATGTGGGCGGTGATCACGCTTGGCCTGGGGGTGGGGATGGTCGGACTGGTGGTCCTGACGGCCACCGCGGCGGTGCGGGAGAACGCGGCGGCGATGCAGCGCCAGCGAGGGGCCTGGCGGCGAGCCGGTCGACAGCTGGGGCTGAAGTTCGAGCCGGGCTCGGTCGGTCAGATCGGAGAGCTCTCGGGCGTCTTCGAAGGTCGGCAGGTCGTGGTGGAGCACCAGCTGCACGGGCAGGGCGGCAACCACCGGGCGCTCTGCAGGGTCCAGATCGCCCTGAGGGACCACATCCCGGAGGACCTCGTCGTCACCGGGGACCTGGTCGGTCCCCGCCTCGGGCGTCTGCTCCGGCGCGAGGACCAGGAGATCGGGGTCGAGCCGTTCGACGATCGCTTCGTCCTGCAAGGGGACGAAGCGGCGCTGTTCGCCGCCCTCGGCGGACCGGCCCGGCGGGCCCTCTTCCGGCACACCCGCACGGTGGGAGGCGGCGCCGGGGGGGGCGTGCCGGTCCGGAACCCGGCGCCCCAGGTCGGAGACGGCTGGGTGGAGCTCGGCGTGATCGAGAGCGTCTCGTCGGTCGGTCGCATCCAGGAGTTGATCCGGTCCGCCGCGACGCTGGCCGAGCTGATCGACGGGCGGGGCAGCCAGGCCGAAGCGCTCTACGACAGCGCGGTGAACGACCCCCAGCCAGCCGTGCGACGCCGGGCCGCCGAGATCCTGGTCGAGCGGTGGCCGGACAGCCCGCAGGCGGCGGAGGTCGGACCTGCGATGGAGGCGGCGCGGCGGGCGAGCGGTGGGCTCGCGTTGACGGGGGAGGTCCAGGGCGGCGAGCTGAGCGAGGCGGACCCGATCGCGGGCGCGCTGAGCGCCATGCGCGTCAAGCGGTGATCAAGAGGCGCGCGCGACGGCGGCGGCCAGTCGGTCCCAGTCCGAGCCGCGGACGAGGAAGCCGCCGACGCCCTTGACCTTCTTGCCGTCGGCCCTCCAGTGCAGGTGACGCCCGCGCACCTCGAAGTCGGCCAGCGTCTCGAAGTCGTGGGACTTCAGCGTCATCCCCAGCAGGTTGCGTACCCCGATGCGGCCGGGCTCGACGACAAACCAGGGCTGGAACAGGAAGCCGAGCGCGAGGAGACCGTTCATGGCGCCCAGGCCGATGCTCATGGGGTTGGAGATCAGCAGCCCCACCGACAGGATGAACAGCGCCGCGACCCCCATGAACGCCCCGAAGACCGCGTTGTAGTGGACCGGGATGGGGTTGGCGAAGTCGTCGGTCTCGTTCAGGGGCTTCCAGGACATGGGGCGCTCCGGTGCGGGTGGTGCTCGATCGACAGCGGGCGGCCCCGCGGGTTCCCGGATCTCCGTTGTCGCTTCGGGTGGGCCGGGTGTAGGTTGGCCGCCACATGGCGAACTGGCTCTTCTCACAACTCTACGAGCTCGGCTCCCGTCGGGCCGAGGTCGGCGGCATGTGGAAGTGGCGACGCGGCCTGCTGGAGGACCTGCACGGCAGCGTCTGCGAGATCGGCGCCGGCAACGGGCTGAACCTGCGCCACTACCCGGCCACCGTCACCCGCCTGGTGCTCACCGAGCCCAGCCCTCACATGCGCAAGTTCCTCCGCGCCCGGCTCGAGGTGCCCAAAGGGACCCAGGTCGACGTGCTCGAGGGCCACGCCGAGGCGATCCCCCTGGCCGACGACTCGATGGACTTCGTCGTCTCGACGCTGGTGCTCTGCTCGGTGGTCGATCTGCACGCCGCGCTGCTGGAGGCCCGCCGGGTGCTCAAGCCCGACGGCGCGCTGGTCTTCCTGGAGCACGTCGCCGCCGCCGAAGGTCGGGTGCGGACCTGGCAGGAGCGGGTCGACCCCGTCTGGAGCCGGTTCGCCCAGGGCTGCCACATGTGCCGCGACACCGAGGCCGCCATCACCGCCGCGGGGTTCCACGTGGAGCAGATCAAGCGGGACCCGATGAAGACGAAGATCCCGCTGCTCGCGCCGGCCATCCGCGGCCGCGCCACGCTCCGCTGATCAAGCCGCCGTCCAGCAACACAGCTCGATGATGTTCCCCTCGGGGTCGGTGACGTAGACCTCGGTCACGCTGCCTCGACCCGGGATGTGCACCGACGCGACCTTGCCGACCCGGCCCCCTCCTGCCGCCTCGACCGCCGCGATCGCTGCCCCGACGTCGTCGACGTGAAAGGCGACGTGGCCGAAGCCCGGGCGCCGCGGGTCGAGCGCCTGCGCGCCGACGCCTTCGGCGTACCGGATCAGCTCGAGGGTCGGCCCGTCCTCCCCCCCGCCCGGCAGCCGGAGGTGCTGCACGTCGATCGCCGCCCCGGGCACCGCGGTGATCGCCTCCACCCACGGTCCGCCGTACCGCTCCACGTCCATTGTCGGCCGGCAGCCGAAGACGTCGCAGTAGAAGGCCGACATCAAGTCGAGGTCCGTGACGGTCAGGTTGGTGTGCGCGAAGCGGGCGTCCAGGGTCATGTCGATCATCTTGGCCGACCCCCGCCCGGCGGGGTAAGACGCTGTCGAGGGGAATCCATGTACAGGCTCGCGCTCTCCGCCGCGCTGGCGGCCCTGCTCCTGCCGTCCGCCGCCGCCGCCCAGTCCGGGCCGGACGGGTACGGCTACTACTACGACTTCGCGTCGTACGACTGGGTCGACCTGACGGGGACCGGCGACCTGCTGTCGATCGGCGGCTCCGGCTACACGACCGTCTCGCTGCCGTTCTCCTTCCAGTGGTACGGCGCCTCCAAGAGCTCGATGAAGGTCCGCCGCGACGGCGGCGTCTCGTTCACCACCCCCTCCATCCCGGGCACCAACGGCTGCCTGCCCGACAACGCCTCGACCGCGCCGGACATCGCCGTCTTCTGGGACGAGTTCTTCGTCGGCGGGGGCGAGATCCGCACCTGGCACGACAGCGTCGGCGGGCGCTTCATCGTCAGCTGGATGGAGGTCCAGCACTCCGTCGCGCCGGACCCGGTCAGCTTTCAGCTGCACCTGTACGACGACGACACCCTGGAGTTCCACTACGCCGACGGCTTCATGGGCGACAACGCCTACAACTACGGCGCCGACGCCGCGGTCGGGATCCAGGACAACGCCGGCGGCAACGCCCAGGGCTGGCCGGGCCCCAGCTACTACCTGGACGTCAGCTGCAACTACAACTGGGTCGCCGCCGGGCAGGCGCTCCAGTTCTACGCCTGCACCGACGCCGACTGGGACGGGCTGACCACCTGTGACGGCGACTGCGACGACTCCAACTCGTCGATCCCCGCCTCCTTCGAGTACACCTGCAACGGCGTCGACGAAGACTGCAACCCCGGCACGCCGGACGACCCCGACAACGACTGGGACGGCTACGGCTTCTGCTTCGAGGACTGCGACGACAACGAGTACACCACCAACCCCGGCGCCCCCGAGCAGTACTGCGACGGCGTCGACAACGACTGCGACCCCGAGACCACCGACAACGTCGACCTGGACGGCGACGGCGTGCTCCGCTGCTCCGGCGACTGCGACGACGACGACCCCTTCGTGTTCGCCGGCCGCGAAGAGACCACCTGCAACGGCGTCGACGACGACTGCGATCCCGCGACGCCGGACGAGCCCGACGCCGACGGCGACGGCGAAGGCCTCTGCGACGGCGACTGCGACGACGACGAGCCGCTGGCGACGTCCATCGGGCCCGAGGTGAGCTGCGACGGCGTCGACAACGACTGCGACGCCTCGACCCTGGACGGCCCCGACCTGGACGGCGACGGCGTGCCCGGCTGCTCGGGCGACTGCGACGACAACGATCCGACGCTGTACCCCGGCGCGATCGAGCTGTGCGACGGCATCGACCAGGACTGCTCCGGCGGCGTGCCGCTGTCGTACTGGGAGGCCCCGCTGGCGCTGGACCAGGCCGACGGCCCCGAAGCGGTGCACGGCGTCCGGCTCCGCGCTGACCAGTCCGTCGAGCTCCGGCGCCTCGAGGTCAAGATGCGCGGGTACGGCGAGCACGACGTGCAGTTCGTCGTCTACGAGGCGGACACGCAGGACGGCACCTTCGTCCGCGTCGCCGCCCAGCCCGTCTCCATCGTCAACGACGACACCTGGGTCTGGTACCTGTCCGACGCCTTCGACGTGACGCTCCAGGCCGACCACTACTACGTGCTCGGCGCGTTCCGGCCGACCGGCGTCTCCGTCCGCGCGAACAACTCCCCCGTGCTCCCCGTGGACACGGGCTTCGGCGAGCTGGTCGGGGGCGCCGCGGAGCTCGGGGTGCTCGACGCCGGCCCCTCCCTCGCGCTCCCCGAGTCCGGCGCGACCTACGCGGTGCGGCTCCACCTCGGCGGCGAGGAGGACCTGGACGGCGACGGCCTGCTCGCCTGCGCCGAGTGCGACGACGACGACGCGACGGCCTACCCCGGCGGCGGCGAGCTGTGCGACGGCGCCGACAACGACTGCGACGGCGTGGTGCCGGCCGACGAGCTCGACGCCGACACCGACGGGATCGCCCCCTGTGCCGGCGACTGCGACGACGCCGAGCCCGCCGCGTACCCCGGCGCGGCCGAGGTCTGCGACACGATCGACAACGACTGCTCCGGCGCTCCGGCTGCCGACGAGACCGACGACGCGGACGGCGACGGCGACCCCGACTGCTCGGACTGCGACGACGCGGACGCCGCCATCTTCACCGGCGCGCCCGAGCTGTGCGACCTGGTGGACGACGACTGCGACGGCCTGTTCGGCGGGGTCGTGCACGCACAGCCGGAGACGGGTGTCCTGCAGACCGCGTCCAAGGGGTTCCGCTTCAGCGACTTCACGGTGGTCGAGAAGGTCCGGGTCAAGGAGATCGAGGTGCTGATGCGGCTGGACGAGCCGGTCACGCTGACCTGGGCGGTCTACCGCCAGCACTCGTCCAACCAGTTCCTCAACCAGTGGGACGGCGCCGCCGCCGCGTACCCCGCCAACCCCCAGATGGCCTGGTACAGCTCGGGCCCGATCGACGTGCTGATCACCCCGGGCGCGAAGTCGATCGGCGTGCACAGCGACGGCGGGTTCGCGATCTTCGAGGAGTCACCGGTCCTCGTCGACGTGCCGATCGGCACCTTCGGCGAGTTCCGCAGCTCCTCCTCCAGCGGCTACCAGTCGATCCCGACCTCGCTGCTCTACCCCCAGATCGGCGAGAAGGCGTACCCGATCCGGATCACCTTCGAGGAGGTCCTGGACGAGGACGGCGACGGCTGGGGCAGCTGCGACGACTGCAACGACCAGTACCCCTGGATCAACCCGGGCATGCCCGAGATCTGCCCCGGCGGGGACGACAACTGCGACGGGATCCTGCACCCCGACGAGATCGACGTCGACGGCGACACCGCGCCCCCCTGCGACGGCTACGACTGCGACGACAACAACGCCGACGTCTACCCCTGGAACGGCGAGTACTGCGACGGGGTGGACAACAACTGTGACGGCGCGCTGCTCGCCGACGAGGTCGACCTGGACGGCGACGGCGCCTTCGACTGCGGCGACGACTGCGACGACACGAACCCGGCCGTCTTCCCCGGGGCCGTCGAGACGTGCGACGGGGTGGACGAGGACTGCGACGGCAGCCTGTTCGTCTACGACGAGCCGCCCCCCATCGACAACTGGACGACGTTCCGGCGGCACGTGGCGGCCAACGTCTACTACGTCGAGCAGCCGACCTACCTGCGGTCGTTCGAGATCCGGTCCAACGCCGACGCCAGCGACCAGCTGACGTTCGTCGTCTACGAGGCGGCCGACCTGGACGGCCCCTACGACCAGGTCACGGCCATCACGAAGTACGCGGCCGACCCCGGCGGCGCCGGCTGGGAGGACAGCGGGGTGCTCGGCGTGCCCCTGATCGCCGGCATGTACTACATGATCGGCATCCACAACCAGCAGTACCCGACCATCGGCTTCTGGCGGTCGATCGCGCCGTGGCTGCAGCTGCCCCACGAGCAGTCGTTCGGCGAGCTGGTCGGCGGCGTCTTCCAGTCGACCTACAACCTGCCCGACCCCATCGACCCGGAGCTGTACTGGGTCGACCAGGTCTACACAATCCAGCTGGTCACCGGCAGCGAGCTGGACGAGGACGGCGACGGCTACCTCGCGTGCGCCGAGTGCGACGACGACGACCCCACCCTGTTCCCGACCGGCGGCGGCGAGCTGTGCGACGGGCTGGACAGCGACTGCGACGGCGTCTTCCCGCTGGACGAGGCGGACACCGACGGCGACGGGGTGACCGGCTGCAACGGCGACTGCGAGCCGGACGAGCCGACCGCCTACCCCGGCGCGCCCGAGATCTGCGACGGGCTGGACAGCGACTGCGACGGCTCGCTGTCCGCCGAGGACCTGGCCGACAGCGACGGCGACGGCGTGCCGGCGTGCGAGGACTGCGACGACGACGACCCGCTCACCTACCCCGGGGCCGTCGAGATCTGCGACGGGATCGACAACGACTGCGACGGCGAGCTGTTCGCCGAGGCGCAGTACGGCTACCCGAGCAGCTCGACCTGGCAGGAGGCGTCGACCGGCTTCCACGCCCTGAAGTGGGAGGCGACCGAGTCGGTCCGGCTGCTCCGCGTCCAGGGCCCCCTCACCGACTGCGGGGCCGACCCCCAGACCGTCACCTGGTCCGTCTGGGAGGGCGCCGGCGAGGCGGGTCCTTGGAGCCTCCTGCACGAGGTCGTGCGCGTCGAAGAGGAGCCGCAGTACGCCATCTGGCGCGACGGTCCGGACGTCGGCCTGACGATGCAGGCGGGCAGCTGGTACGTGCTGGGCGCCCACGTGAACACCAACTGCTCCTGGGCCCGGAACGACGAGCCGGTGGAGGTCCCCCAGGCGTTCGGCGCGGTCGCCGGTGGCGTCGCCCTGGACGCCGAGCTCCTGGCCCCGGCCGGCTCCCCCGTGTTCGACACGATCACCGACTCCCACGTCGCGATCTCGTTCGTGGTCGGCGGGGACGAGGACCTGGACGGCGACCTCTGGGCCGGCTGCGACGACTGCGACGACGACAACGCCGAGTCGTACCCCGGCGCGGTCGAGGTCTGCGACCTGCTCGACAACGACTGCGACGGCCTGCTGCCGGTCGACGAGCAGGCGGACGCCGACGGCGACGGCTACGCCCCCTGCAACGGCGACTGCGGCGAGGGCGACGCCGAGACGTACCCCGGCGCGGACGAGCTGTGCGACGGGATCGACAACGACTGCGACGGCGAGGACGCGAGCGGCGAGATCGCCGATGACGACGGAGACGGCGCCCTGGCCTGCGACGACTGCGACGACACCGACCCCGGCGTCCTCCCCGGCGCGGCCGAGATCTGCGACGCCCTGGACACGGACTGCGACGGGAGCACCTTGCTGTCCGGCCTGGTGTCGACCGAGCCGGGCACGTCGACCGGCAACAACACCAGCGAGACGTTCGGCCTGATCTTCCGGGCCGACCAGAGCACGGTGTTGACCGGCGCGGAGGTCTACATCAACTCCACGGCCGGCTACGGCTTCACGTTCGGGGTCTGGGAGGGCGAGGTCGAGTCCGGCCCGTTCACGCTGGTCGACACGACGACGGTGAGCAGCCCGCCCTCCGGCTTCCAGTGGCACGCCACCGAGGACTTCTCGGTGTCGATCACGGCCGGCAAGTACTACACCTTCGCCGCCGCCTGGTACTCGTCGACCAACCACTGGAACGAAGGCTGGCCCGACGAGTTCGAGTACGACGTCGGCGAGATCCTGGACACGGCGTACCGCAACTCGTCGTCCATCCAGACGACGTGGACCCCGTCGACGACGCTGGGCTGGTACCTGCCGATGCAGCTGAGCTTCGACGGGGAGTTCGACTCCGACGGCGACGGCTTCGGCGGCTGCGCGGCCGACTGCGACGACAGCGACCCGCTGATCTTCCCCGGCGCGACCGAGATCTGCGACGGGCTCGACACCGACTGCGACGGCGAGGCGGAGTTCCCCGACGAGACGATCGACCAGGACGTCGACGGCTCCCCGCTGTGCGCCGACTGCAACGACGAGCTCACCCTCGCGTACCCCGGCGCGCCCGAGGTCTGCGACGGCTACGACGACGACTGCGACGGCAGCCTCGACGCCATCGAGCTGGACGGCGACGGCGACGGCTCCACGGAGTGCGCCGGCGACTGCGACAACAACGACCCGGCGACGTACCCCGGCGCGGTCGAGACCTGCGACGGCGTCGACAACGACTGCGACGGCGAGCTCCCGGCGTCCGAAGCCGACGGCGACGGCGACGGGTACATGGCCTGCCTGGACGACTGCGACGACTCCGACGCCTCGGTCAGCCCGGCCGCGGTCGAGGTCTGCGACGGGGTGGACACGGACTGCGACGGCGTCGTCCCGGCCGACGAGGTGGACGCCGACTCGGACGGCGCGATGATCTGCGAGGGCGACTGCGACGATGGCGACGGCACGGTCCTGCCCGGCGCGTCGGAGGTCTGCGACGGCGCCGACACGGACTGCGACGGCAGCCTCCCGGCCGACGAGCTGGACGGCGACGGCGACGGCTCCATCGAGTGCGCCGACTGCGACGACACGGAGGCGACGGTCTATCCGGGCGCGGCGGAGGCGTGCGACGGGGTCGACACGGACTGCGACGGCAGCCTCCCCGGCGACGAGGCGGACGGCGACGGCGACGGCGTCATGGAGTGCGGGGGGGACTGCGACGACGCGGTCGCCACGACGTACCCGGGCGCGCCCGAGCTGTGCAACAGCATCGACGACGACTGCGACGCCGGCACGGACGAGAACGTCGACAACGACGGGGACGGCGTGGGCGCGTGCGACGGCGACTGCGACGATGTGGACGCCGACATCGGCCCCGACATGCTCGAGGCGTGCGACGGAGCGGACACCGACTGCGACCCGTCGACGGACGAGGAGGTCGACGACGACGGCGACGGCGTCACGGACTGCGAGGGCGACTGCAACGACGAGCTGGTCTGGATCAGCCCCGACGAGCCCGAGGCGTGCGACGGCGAGGACACCGACTGCGACGAGACCACGGACGAGGAGTCGGACGACGACGGCGACGGCTACACGGTATGCGAGGGGGACTGCGACGACCTGCGGGCCAGCGCGTATCCCGGCGCCCCGGAGCTCTGCAACACGCTGGACGACGACTGCGACGGCCTGCTGCTCGACCTGGAGACGGACGAGGACGGCGACGGCGTCCCCTTCTGCGACTACGACTGCGACGACGAGGACCCCGACGTGTTCCCCGGCCAGGACGAGGACTGCGCCAACGGGATCGACGACGACTGCGACGGGGACGAGGACCTGGACGACACGGACTGCGGCGCCCCGGACGACGACGACGCGACGGACGACGACGACGCGACCGACGACGACGACGCCACCGACGACGACGACGCCACCGACGACGACGACGCCA
>CAYQEG010000050.1:0-41183 GCA_964416435.1 uncultured Rickettsiales bacterium | reverse complement strand
GCGCTGTCTGGCGGGGTGGGCCCGCCAATCGTTGCCGAGACGGGCCATCTCGGCGTTGTCTGGCGGGGTGGGCCGCCACCTGTCGCCGAGACGGGCCATCTCGGCGTTGTCTGGCGGTGTGGGCCGCCACCTGTCGCCGAGACGGGCCATCTCGGCGCTGTCTGGCGGTGTGGGCCGCCACCTGTCGCCGAGACGGGCCATCTCGGCGTTGTCTGGCGGGGTGGGCCGCCACCTGTCGCCGAGACGGGCCATCTCGGCGCTGTTTGG
This sequence comes from uncultured Rickettsiales bacterium, assembly GCA_964416435.1. GTDB lineage: Bacteria > Myxococcota_A > UBA796 > UBA9615 > UBA9615 > CAYQEG01. The sequence goes on along the minus strand of CAYQEG010000050.1, from coordinate 40,916 downwards.
CGGTGTGGGCCGCCACCCGTTGGCGAGACGGGTCATCTCGGCGTTACCTGACGGTGTGGGCCGCCAATCGTCGCTGAGACGGGTCATCTGCGCGCTGGTTGGCGGCAGGCGGCAGGCGGCTCGGCCTAAACGGCCCCTCATGATGATGAGGCCCCGGGAGCGGGGAGGATGGAGGGCCGAGGTCAAGGACCGAAGAGGGAGCGGGGCTTGCCCCCCGTGACCGATGAGGGACGCAGGAATCGGGTCTCCAGACCCGCGCGGAGCAATCAGTATGGTGAGGGGCCGTCTAGGAGGCGAACAGCGTCAGCTGACGCTCGTCTTCTCGAGGGACGGAGAAGTGCTCGGTGGAGAGCGCCCCGGGCTTGCGGTGCAGGCCGACGCGACGGGCGGCGGCGGCGAAGCGGTGGGCGAGGAGGCGGGCGAGCACGCCGGTGCCCGTCATCCGGGCGCCGAAGTCGGAACGGTAGAGCTCGCCGCCGTGGGTCGACCGGATCTGGCTGAGGACGCGCCGGGCGCGGTGGGGGTAGTGCTCGCGCAGCCAGGCCTCGAACAGCTCGGCGACCTCCATCGGGAGGCGGACCAGGATGTACCCGGCCGAGCTGGCCCCGGAGTCGGCGGCGGCCTCGAGGATCTGCTCGACCTCGTGGTCGTTCAGGCTGGGGATGACCGGGGCGACCATGACGCCGACCGGCACGCCGGCTTCGTGCAGCTCGCGCATGGCGCGCAGCCGACGGGCGGGGGAGGAGGCGCGGGGTTCGAGCCGGCGGGACAGCCGCGGGCTCAGGGTGGTCACCGAGATCAGGACGCGCACCAGGTTGCGGCGGGCGAGGTCGACCAGCAGGTCACGATCGCGGAGCACCCGGGCGGACTTGGTGATGATCGAGACGGGGTGCCGGAAGTCCGCCATCACTTCGAGCAGGCCGCGGGACAGGGCGAGGTCCTCTTCGATCGGCTGGTAGGCGTCGGTGTTGGCGCCGAGCACGATCGTCTGGGGGCGGTAGCCGCGCTTGCTCAGCTCCTTGCGGAGGAGCTTCGGAGCGTCCGGCTTGGAGAAGATCTTCGACTCGAAGTCCAGGCCCGGGGAGAGGCCCATCCAGGCATGCGCGGGGCGGGCGTAGCAATAGACGCAGCCATGCTCGCAGCCCCGGTAGGGGTTGAGCGACAGGTCGAACCCCACGTCCGGGGAGCGGTTCGACGTGATGATCGAGCGCGCCAGTTCGTGCTGGACGACGGTGCGCAGCCGGGGCGGCGGCTCGTCGATCGTCCCCCACTCGTCGTCGAACGGGAGGCGCTGCTCGACCTCGTAGCGTCCGGTGGGGTTGATGTTCGCGCCACGACCCTTGATGACTGAACTCATGTTCAGGATCGTTGATCGAACCGGGCTTCGGAGCAAGAGGCAATTTGCCGATCCTCCCGATATGGTTCGCGCCGTGCGCTGGGAATCCGCGAGCCGTGCGTTCGAGCTGCCGATGCGGGTCATTCCGGACGACATCGACGAGCAGGGCATCGCCTACAACGTGACCATCATCGACTGGATGATGCGGGCCGCGATCGCCCACTCGACGTCGCTCGGCTACGACCGCGTCGCCTATCGGCGGCTGGGGGCGATGTTCGTCGTCCGGCGGCACGAGATCGACTATCACCGCAGCGCCCGGCTCGGCGACGAGCTGGTGTTGCGGACGTGGCCGAGCTTCATGAAAGCGGCCACCGCGCACCGCAAGCACGAGATCGTCCGGGCCCGCGACGGGGTGATGATCGCCAAGGGGCTCAACGTCTGGGCGTTCGTCGGCCGCGAGACCGGGCGGCCCCAGCGCATGCCCGCGGAGGTGATCGAAGCCTTCCACCCCGAGCAGTTCGGCTGAGCAAGCGGCTAACCTGCGCCGCGATGGTGCTCCCATGTGCGGCATAACCGGCTTCTTCCGGCCCGGCGATAGCGACCCCGTCGGCTCCGACGAGCGGGCCGCGCTGCAGCGCATGACCGACGCGATCACCCACCGCGGCCCCGACGAGGAGGGGCTGTGGACGGGCCCGGGCGTGGGGCTGGGGGCCCGGCGGCTGTCGATCATCGACGTGGCGGCGTCCCACCAGCCCCAGGTCGGCCCGTCGGGTCGCACCGTCTGTGTGTTCAACGGCGAGATCTACAACTTCGAGGAGATCCGCCAGGAGCTGATCGGGCTCGGTCACGCGCTGCAGACCCACGGCGACACCGAGATCCTCCCCCACGGCTACGAGGAGTGGGGCATCGAGGGGCTGCTGTCGCGGCTCAACGGCATGTTCGGGTTCGCGATCTACGACGGCCGCTCCGGCGAGCTCTTCGTGGCCCGGGATCGGCTCGGCATCAAGCCGATGTACGTGGCCCGGTTCGGGGACGACGTCGTCTTCGGGAGCGAGCTCAAGTCGCTCGTCCTGCACCCCGCGGTCCGTCGGGAGATCGATCCCGACTCCCTCGCCCGCTACCTGCTGCTCGAGTACGTGCCGTCGCCACGCTCGATCTACCGCGGCGTCGACAAGCTGCCGCCCGCGCACTACCTGCACGTGAAGTCCGACGGCAGCGAGCGTCGGGTCGCCTACTGGTCGCTGCAGTGGGACGTGGGGCGGGACGGCTGGAGGCACCCGGAGCTGCCCCTCCCGCCGGTGGGCGCGGACAGCGAGGCGGACTGGAAGCCGCACCTGCTGCACGCGCTGCGGGACGCCGTGCGGCTCCGGCTCGTGTCGGAGGTGCCCATCGGCGCCCTGCTCAGCGGCGGCGTGGACAGCTCGGCGATCTCCGCCCTCATGGCGGAGGAGGTGCCCGATCTGCGGACCTTCTCGATCGAGTTCGAGGAGGAGTCGTTCGACGAGTCGCCGTTCAGCCAGATGGTGGCGCGGCGGATCGGCAGCAAGCACACCGCCCGTACGTTCAGCGCCGACCGCTTCACCGACGTGCTGTCGTCGGTCCGCGCGGTGGTCGACGAACCGTTCGCGGACGCGTCGATCCTGCCGACCTACTTCCTGTCGAAGATGGTGCGTGAGGAGGGGGTGACCGTGGTCCTGTCGGGGGACGGCGCGGACGAGCTGTTCGCCGGCTACCCCACCTACAACGCCCAGCTCGCGGCCCGTCGGCTGCTCCGCTACCCCGGCGCCCGGCCGGCCCTGGACCTCGGCGCGAAGCTGGTCGACCGGCTGATGCCGAGCTCGTACGGGAACATCAGCTTCGACTACAAGCTGCGGCGCTTCCTGACCGGGGCGACCCTGCCCGATCAGCGGCGGCACGCGACCTGGCTGGGGGCGTTCACCGAGCCGCAGATGCGGGGGGTGCTGGCCGCCGACGTGCGAGCGCAGCTGGCCTCCGACACGCCGTGGTCGGAGATCGACGCCATCCACGCCCAGCCGGACACCTACTGCAACATCCACAAGCTGATGCACCTGGACCTGCGCACCTACATGGGCGACGACATCCTCGTGAAGGTGGACCGGGCGTCGATGGCGGTGAGCCTGGAGGTGCGCACGCCGTTCCTCGACCACCGCGTCGTCGAGATGGCCGCGCGCATCCCGTTCCGGCTCAAGGTGAAGGGCGCCAGCGGCAAGCACATCCTCAAGCGCACGATGGCGGGGCACCTGCCGCGGGAGGTGCTGAATCGACCCAAGAAGGGGTTCGGCATGCCGGTCGCCCACTGGCTTCAGGGGCCGTGGCGGGAGCTGCTGCTGGACACCCTCGGGGGCGGCCGGGCGGCGGCCACCGGGTGGCTCGACCAGGCCGCGGTGGACCGCCTGATCGATGACCACCTGAGCGGTCGGCGGGACCAGCGCAAGCCGCTGTGGACCCTGCTGATGTTCCGCTGGTGGGAAGAGGGCGCCTGGGGGCCGGGTGGGTAGGTCGGCGCGAACGTACGCCGCGGCGGCCGTGACGGCGCTCGTGGCGGTACTGGTGTGGGACCGCTTCGGACGCGTGCTCGCGCTCGACGTCGAGGCGCTGATCGAGAACCTCGTCCGCGACTGGACGACCGACTACGCCCAGGCTCCCTACGCCCGCACCGACTTCGTCGCTCCGTTCCGGATCGCGGTCCGCTTCGGGCCGATGCCCCTGATCGCGGTCGTGGTGGCGGGCTGGATGTTCCGGCTGACGGCCGGAGAGGAGGGGGACCACCCCCTGTCCCGGCTGACCGGCCGCGCCAAGGCGCTCGTCGCGTTGGCGACGCTGGGGCCGTTCGGGCTCGCCGCGTTCCCGCTGGGGCTCGGGCTGTCGATGTGGGTCGCAGTCGAGCTGTACTGGTGGCTGGAGTGGTACGGCGACATCGACCCGACCATGATCTGGCTGCACGAGAACCTGCCGTGGGTCCTGCTCCCCGGCGTGGCGCTGGCGGGGGTGGCGGGGCTGGTCTACGCGCTGTCGGAGTCGCCCGACCCGGTGGTCAAGAAGCGCCGTCGTCGGTCCTTGAGGTGGCGAACCGGGCGGTGGTTGGCGGCCGCGCCGATCTCGGTCGTGCTGCTCGCCGGCCTCTTCGGGGTGTCCCACGCCAGTCGCGTCTCGTCGACCCCCGGCATGGCGGTGCACGCCTCGGAGTGTGGGCGGTGCCACGAGCGGAGCCTGCCGCTGTACTACGTCAAGAGCCCCGACGCGTGGCGGCGCACCGTCGACACCCACGTCGACATCGAGCGGGTCGACCTCACCGAGCCGGAGCGGGCGGCGCTGATCGGCTTCCTGACGTCGATGCGCAGCTTCAGCGACCACTGGACCTTCCGCACGCGCTGCCAGGGCTGCCACGGATCGACCTGGAGGGAGTGGGAGCCCCGCACCGCCGAGGACTGGCAGGGCGTGGTCGCGCGGATGGGGTGGTGGTCGCCCTACTACTACCGGGCCGACGTGGCCGATCAGATCGGCCGCTTCCTGGCGTCCCAGGGGCTGGTCGGGGGCGCTGGCGGGCTGCTCGACCTGCGCCCCGAGCGGGCCGAGGAGGTGCGGGACGTGGTCCGCTACTGCGGCTTCTGTCACTCGGTCTCGTACGAGGCGGACCGCTACCTGGAGCACGCGGCGGCAGACGACGGCGAGCTGGAGCGCATGGTCGAGCGCATGAACGACAAGATCCACCTCGGGCTACGGATGGACGAGGCGACGATGCGCGACGTCACGCGGTCCTACGTCGAGCTGATCGGCGACGACCGCTTCGATCGGCTCGTCCCCCACGACCGCCCCGAGCTCGGCACCGGCCGCCTGCCGGGCGACAAGATCCGCCTCCCCACCCCGAAGCGGTACTGACGTGCGCGCCGCCCGCCTGCTCCTGCTCGGCCTCCTGCTCGTCGCCTCGGCGTCCTGCTACGACGACGACCTGGAGCTCAGCTTCGGCGACAACGGCATGGGCACCGCTGACGACCCGTTCCGGCTGCGCAGCACGTTGCAGCCGTTCTTCTGGTCCGGCGCGGCGTGGAACCTGAGCCCCGGCCTGCAGGCGGAGCCCGGCGGCGCGTGGTCCGTCGACTACGCGCTGGACGTCGACCTGACGCGTCACCAGGCCCGCTTCGGGGAGTTCACGGAGCTGCTCGTCGCGGTGTACGCGGAGCTGAATCACGACGCCGATGGGCACTACCGCTCCGGCATGGGCACCATCGCGACGACCCATCGGCTGACCACCACCGGCATGCCGCTGGAGCGCTTCAACGGCTGGCCCACGCTCCAGGTGATCCACGGCCGGGACGGCACGCCGTTCGAGGCGATCAACGGCCACCCGCTCCCCGACGGCGCGGATCGCTACGCCGTGCAGCACGTCGAGGGCACGCTGCAGGTGCAGATCCCCGCCGACGCGCCCGTCGGCTGGTACCGCCCCCGCATCATCGTGCTCGCCCGCGTCGACGGGGTGCCCGACCCGATCATGATCGACAACTTCGGGGACAACGCGAACACGCAGGACGAGCAGATCCTGCCGCTGGTCGCCGTCGGTCAGCCCGCCGCGCCGCGCATCCCGGTGATGCTGGCGACCCTGCACCCCTACCGCGGCCTGACGGGGCTGCTCCCCCAGGAGGACGCCGGTCGCGTCGCCCTCGTCGGCCGGGCCGGCTTCCCGCGCAAGATGATCCTCGAGCCGAAGGTGCAGGAGCTGGCGCCGCAGTTCCCGTCCCTGTTCCCCGAGCCGTCGATGGCCCCGGTGGACGGGGGCTACGACGTCATCCCCACGATCGTGCGCAACTACCTCGACTTCGAGCAGATGCAGGTCGAGTTCGAGGTCTTCGGGCCCGACGGTCAGCCGGTCCAGGTCCGGCCGCCGCAGCGCGACGACGAGGGGGAGGAGGCCCGCGGCTTCCAGGTCGACCTGTCCCGGACGGGCGAGTACCGGGTGCGGCTGCGGGCGACCCTGCGGGACCGGTTCGGTCGGACCTTCACCGGCGGCGGCAACTACACGCTGTACAGCGCCCGGGCGCTCAGCTTCTCGACGTCGGTCAAGCCCGGCACCCCGTTCCTGGTGGGCGACCGCTACCCCGCCAAGGTCAACGTCAACCCGCCGATGCCGGTCGAGGTCGAGGTCGAGGTCGACTGGTACCCGAACAGCGACCCGGCCCGGAAGGTCTCGTGGGTCGCCCGCGGTCAGGCCAGCGGCTACGGCCACTTCGTGCCCTACGGCACCGAGCCGCTGACCTTCGACGAGCCGGGGGAGTACGTCAGCCGCGCGACCGCGTGGTTCACCGACGGCGCCGGCAACCTCTGGATGGGCGACCAGACCTCCGCCAGCGTGGTCGCCCCGGTGGAGCCGGACCTCGTCCGCCTGCACGGCACGCGCACGTCCCCCCACAACCTCAAGCCCGACGACCCCTGGATGGGGGCGGTCGCCAACTTCGACGGTCGGATCGACGCCCACGCGGCGTTCCTGCCGTTCAAGCCGGGCGCGGTCCCGGACACGTTCGTCCCGTACGCGCCCGAGGACACGCTGTTCGTGCAGGCCAACGGCTTCAAGGAGTCGATCATCGAGCCCCACGTCAGCGTCGGCGTCGACGACCCCGACCTCGCCCGGCGGCTGCGCGACGGGCTGAAGATGCGCACCGTGATGCCGCCGCCGACGCTCCAGCTGAAGGCCGACCACTGGACGTACCTGCGGGACGTCGTGCAGATCTCGGCCGACAGCGCCGCCTGGTTCCCCGCTGACGAGGCCCACGCCGACGAGCTGCCGATCGCCCCCGTCGGCGACGGCCGGTGGCACCCGTTCAACTTCCCCGAGGGCAACCGGATCGACGCCTACGTCTACCTCGGGGTGGTGCGGCCGGGCTTCCCGGTCATGACGTCGGCGTTCGAGAGCGACGCCATCGGCCTGTACTGGTTGGCGAGCCCCAACCGGTTCGCCGGTCACCTCAACACGTCCGCCGCGGGCGACCTGCCGGGCGACTTCTACCGGGTCCAGGCGGGGGTGGTGATCAAGGACCACGAGACCGGCCGGAACCACTACGACGCGTACGGCTCGTCGATCACGGTCGCGCCCCGGGACGGCGCCGCCACCGGCATCGTCGCGCCGGGGGACCGGCCGCTCGTCGAGACGATGGACCGCGACCACCGGATCTTCTTCGGCCTGGACACCCACGACACCCTGGAGGTCGGCGAGACGATCTACCTGGGCGGCATGGTCGCCCCGGCGCTCGACGCCGACGTGCGGTGGGTCGTCACCAAGCCTGACGGCGAGGAGATCGAGGTGCTCGGCACGGGCAACCGGCTGGGCATCGCGCGGGGCCGTCCGGGGGTCCCGGTCGACCAGCCGGGCGTCTACGAGGTCAGCACGAAGGTGACCTGGAAGGACCTCGAGGGGGACATCGTCGGCACGTCCGACGGCGGCTTCTTCCATTGCGCGATGCCGCCGGGCGATCCCGACCTGCTCCAGACGCCGCTGCAGGGGCTGACCATCGTCGACCCCATCGAGGGGCTCGAGATCCCGCTGAGCTGGCCCGAGGACCTGGAGGACGCGGAGCTGTGGTTCGGGGTCATCATGCCGGGCCGGGTCCTGGACGACGGCGTGGTGCGGGGCGACCCGGACAGCCGCTTCGACTACCGGTTCTCGCCCCTCCAGGTGGCCGTCCAGCACTCCAACTTCGACGTGCGCAACTTCCAGACCGGCGCCATGGAGCTCGCCGACACGGTGGTGTTCCAGTTCTTCCTGCAGGGGAAGCGCGACGGCGAGATGGTCTACGACTCGCTGCGGCTGGCGCTCCGCGGCGACAAGCTGTGGCACTACGGGGCCTTCCCCGGCCGCTAAACGGCCCTTCACGATACTGAGGCCCTCCGCGCGGGTCTGGAGACCCGAGTTCTGCGTCCCTCATCGGTCACGGGGGGCAAGCCCCGCTCCCTCTTCGGTCCTTGACCTCGGCCCTCCATCCTCCCCGCTCCCGGGGCCTCACAATCATGAGGGGCCGTATAGGATCCCGTCGAGGTGGAGAGACCCACGAGAGCGCTGTTCTGGATCCTCGTCGCCGTCGTGGCGTTCGGCACCTATTGCTTCATCGGCAACATCTTCTGGCCCCTGTACTTCACCGCCTTGCGCCTGCACCTGTGGCTGGGGCTGTTCCTCATCGTCGCCAGCATCCCGATCTTCGCGTGGCACATCCGCCAGACGCGCAGCAAGCTCCTCCCCTGCCTGGTGATCCCCGGCGTGGCGATGGCGGCCGTCGGCTTCTTCATGCCGGGCCGACCCGAGTACCCCGCGTTCGGGCCGATCGGCTGGGGGGCGTACGCGTCGGCCGCCCAGCTGCTCCTCACGGCCGGCTGCGCCGCCCTGATGAAGGCGCCGAACCGAGCGCCTGCGCGCACGTCGGTCAGCGGGATCGTGCTGACCGTCATCCTGCTGTGGTCGCTGTACGTCGGCATCTTCGGCTGGCTGCTGCGGGGGGACGAGCGGTGGGGGCCGATGCTCGCCCACTCGGTGCTCGGCATCTTCTGCACGGTGCTGGTCTTCCCGCACCTGCTGTGGTTCCGGAAGTTCGTGAGGCGCAAGGCCGGCGTGCCGGTCGTGGTGGTGATCCTGGTGGCGCTCGCGTGGTGGTGGAAGGTCAGCTACCCCCACGACCTGATCGTCAGCGACATCCGCTCGCCGATGAACTGGAACCTGGAGGTCGCGCCCCAGCCCGTCGCCCTCGGTGACCCCGATCGCGTCTACGGCACGACGACGAGCAACCGCAACGACCGGGACCTGCTCGACGAGTTCGGGCCGAAGATGGACCCGGAGCTGATCGGCGACTCCATGGGCTGCGGCGCCGCTGGCTGCCACGAGCTGCTGACGCAGCAATGGGCCGGCTCCGCCCACCGGTTCGCGGCCGACAACCTCTTCTATCGCAAGGTCGTCGACCTGCTCGTGAAGGAGCGCGGCGTGGACGAGGCGGCGTTCTGCGCCAACTGCCACGACCCCGTCCGGGTGCTCACAGGCACGGTCCGCGAGGCCTACGCCGACGGCGCACCGCCGCCGGGGGACGGGGTCGGCTGCGTCACCTGTCACGGCACGGTGCACGTGCCGCTGCCGCCGGCCAACGGGTTGATGACGGTCCGTCAGCCGCGCCGCTACCCCGGCCGGACCGTGGAGGCCCGCAACCGGAACATCCGCCTCGACCCGCGGGCCCACCGGCAGGACCTCGTCTCCAACTTCCGCATGTCCGTGCCCGGCGTCAGCTGCGCGTCGTGTCACCGCGTTGTCGTCGGGCCCGACATGGGGGCGGCGGTCGAGGCGGCGGTCCAGGTCGCGGCGGAGGAGCCGTGGGGCTTCGAGCGGGAGCTCGCCTGCACCGACTGCCACATGCCGACGCTGACCATCAAGCGGTCGTTCGAGCAGGCGATGTACGACCACCACCTGTCCGGGGTGAACGTCGACCTGCCGCTGTACGCGTGGGGGGACGACGTCGACCTCGAGGCGCTGGAGGTGGTCCGGGCGAACACCGCGCGCTTCCTCGCCGGCTCCATCGACCTGACCGGTCTGGCCCAGGAGGTGCGGCAGTACGAGATCCCGCTGCAGACGATGGAGGTGCTCAGCGCCGAGGGGGCCGTCGGTCTCCAGCTCGCGGCGGCGCCGATCGAGGGCGGCATCGAGCTGGTCGCGACCACCCACAACGGCCGCGCCGGCCACGCCTTCCCGATCGGGCCGTTTGACCTGAACGAGGTCTGGCAAGAGGTGATCGTCACGGACGCGGGGGGCGCCGAGCTGTTCCACGTCGGGGCAATGGGGGACGACCTGCGGGTCGATCCCGAGGCCCACACCCTGGGCGCGGTCGAGCTCGACAAGGACGGCAACCCGCTGGAGCACCACCGCATCTGGGAGATCGGGGGGATGCGGGACAAGCGCCAGATCCCGCGGGACGGCACGGTCGAGGACCGCTACGAGATCCCGATCCCCGAGGGCGCCGCCCGGCCGCTGAAGGTCCAGGTCTGGTGGCGGTTCCGGCGCGCGAACCAGGACTTCGTCGACTGGGTGTTCGACGACGACGGCACGACCTTCCCGGTGCACGACATGGCCATCGCCGAGATCACCGTCCCGTGAGCGAGCGCCTCGCCTCGCCGCGGACGGCGGCGTGGGTGCTCCTCGCCCTCGTGGTGGCGTTCGCCGGCGTGGCGATGTTCACCCACCCGATGGGGATCGCGGGCCACGACGAGTTCAGGAACAACGACTGGCTCAACTGCCGCAGCTTCGACGTGCTGACCCGCCGGGCGATCCTGCAAGACGGCGAGTACCCGCTGCGCACCCACCTGCTCGGGGGCGGCTTCCCGGTGGCCCTGCACCCGTCGGACGGATCGTGGGCGCCGACGATCGTGGCGGTGCTGCTGTTCGGCGACGTCATCGGGGTCAAGCTGAACATCCTGCTGATGATGCTCGCCGGGGCCTGGGGCGTCTGGGCGATCGCGCGACGCTGGCTGGGGCTGTCGGCGGAGGGGGCGCTGCTCGCGGCGGCGCTGTTCGCGCTGTCGGGCTGGCTCCCGTCGATGCTGCTCGTCGGCTTCTACAACCAGCTCTTCTACATGCTGGTGCCGCCGGCCCTGTACCTGGTGGTGACGTCGGCGGGGCGGCCGTCGCGGCTGATCGGGGCGGGGCTGCTGCTGTGGATGATCCTGCAGCAGGGCGGCCACGCGCTGCCGGCGACCGCCTACTTCCTGGGCCTGGTGGCGTGGCTGCTCGCGGCGGACGAGGCGGCGGAGGAGGGGGACGGTGCGGCGCGGACGTGGCTGGGGCCGCTGGGGCTGCTGCTGCTCGGCACGGCGCCCCTCGCCTTCGCCCGTGAGCTCGGCACCCCCTGGCCGGTGCTCGTGGGCTGGGGCCTGGCGGGGGCGCTGATCTGGAGGCGGCCGCGGCTGCGGCGGTTCGCCCGGGCGCTGGCGCCCTGGGGGGCGCGGCTCGCGCTGGTGCTCGTCGTGGCCTGCACGGCGGGGGCGCTGAGGCTGGTCGGCGTGACGGCGATGGAGTCGGTCGGCACCTACGAGCACCGGCTGCAGCGCCGGGACGCGCTGTGGTTCCCGAACCCGAAGGACCCGGCCGACGACATCGAGGAGAAGTTCTACGAGTCGCTGCCGGAGCTGCTCCGGGGCCTGAGCGGGCGGGTGCCCGGGGACGTCGAGTACGGCATGGAGTGGGGGCGGCAGGGCCGGCCGCTGGAGAAGGAGTACGCGTGGCTCGGGCTCACGCCGCCGTTCGTGCTGCTCGCCCTGGCGGGGATGGTGGTGGCGCTGCGGCGGGAGCGTCGGTCACAGATCCAGGCGCTGCTCGCGGGCCTGTTCGCCTTGATCTGCTTCGGCTGGAACGCTCCGCCGGACCTGCACTTCCTCCTCACGTGGGGCGTGCCGCGGCTCGACTCGTTCGCCCAGCCCCTCAAGTACTGGAACTTCTTCGTGCTCCTGAGCGCGGTCCTGCTGGCGCCGATGGCGCTCGAGGCGCTGGCGGACCGGCTGCCCGAGGCGCGGCGGAAGATCCTGTGGGGCGTCGCGGCGGCGCTCCTGGCCTGGCCGTTCGTGCAGAACCGCGGGCCCCTCGCGGAGCTGTTCGAGCACGAGCGACCGGCGGCCGAAGAGGTCGAGGCGTTCCGGCAGTCGGCGATGGTGGCCGACCCGTGGTGGGTGGAGCAGGGGGAGGTTCGGATCCGAGAGATGTCGGACCGGCTGTACCTGCGCAACGACGTCCGCCCGAAGGCGGGCACCGAGTACTTCAACCTGCGCCGCGGGGTCGGCACCGTGGACCACTACGGCTCGCTCGTGCTCCGGGAGTACGCCGTGCCGGCGGAGTACGTGACGCTTCAGGGCGAGGTGCTGCCCAACCCGCGCTACCGGGGGGAGGCGTGGTTCCAGTGGGGGCAGGGACGGATCGACAGCGTCGACGTCGGCCACAACCGGATCGTGTTGGAGGTGCAGACGGAGGGGCCCGCGCGGATCGCCGTCAACCAGAACTACGACCCCGGGTTCTCGGTGGACGGGGGCGGGCTCGAGATCGTGCACGGCCTCCTGGGAGTGCACGTGCCCGGGCCGGGGCGGCACCGGATCACCTTCCGATATCGTGGCTGGAGCGTGATCGGGGGCCTGGGCTTCTCGCTGCTGTCGCTGGCGGGATGGCTGGTCGCGCTGGTGGTGTTGAAGCGCAAGGAGGCGACCGCGTGAGGTGGGCCTGGCTGGTGGCGATGACGTTCGTGGCGGGCTGCACCTGCAGCACCGAGCCCGACGTGCGCGGCCCCAATGGGCCGACGGGGCCCGGGCCCGGCATGGACTCGGTGGCGCCGGCGCTCAACGAGGAGGACCCGGACGTCGACATCCTCACGGAGCTGGGCATCCCCCGGGTCGACGGCCCCTTCAGCAAGCGGTTCCCCGACGGCTCCCTCTCGGCTCAGGGCACGATCCGCAACGGCGAGCTCGAGGGGCTGTTCGAGCGCTGGTACCCCAACGGGCAGAGGATGGAGCAAGGCGGCTTCAGCTCGGGCCTCGAGGACGGCGAGTGGAAGCTCTGGCACCCCAACGGCCAGCCCTACGAGACCATCCAGTTCGCCGCCGGCAGGCAGCACGGCCCGTGGGTCATGTTCCACGACAACGGCAGCAAGGCCGAGGAGATGCGCTGGGTGCACGGCCGGCAGCAGGGCCTGCAGACCGACTACGACCGCGACGGCCGCAAGGTCGGCGAAGGCTCGTTCCTCGACCACCTGCCCACCGGGACGTGGACCTGCTGGGATCCCGACGGCACGGAGCGGAGCATCCCCGCCCCCGCCGAGCGGTACACGCCCCGGGAGGCGTGCGGCTACGCGCCCATCGTCGACTGAGTTGACTGTGCCGCCCAGGTTGTGTGACCACGGATCCGACAGGCCCGCGGCCCGAGGTCCAGGAGCGAGGAGCGGAGCATGTCGAGTCCATGTGACCGACGAGCGACGCTGAGATCGGGCCGCGGGACGGAGGAGGCGTGGTCAGAGAGCCGGGCGGCACAGTGACTACAGGTAGCTCTCCGGCTCGCCGTACAGGAACCGGACGCGCCCGTCGGTGCGCACGAGCCACGAGTCGACGCGGTGCGGCGTGCCGGCGACGCCGTTGACCAGCCAGTCCCGCACCAGCACCCGGAACCCCACGGGGACCCGCACGACGACGACCGAGCCGCGGTCGTCGTTGGGCAGCGCGGTCATCGAGTTGGCGATCGCAGCGGGCCGGCCGCCGGGGAGCTGGGCGAAGTGGATCGGCGCGACGCGGACGAAGCCGAGCTCGTCCGTGCCGTAGGACGTGAAGGCGTTCAGGTCGAGGTACAGCTCGCCCATCGCCCAGGTCTCGGCCCGCATCGGCAGCGCGACGATCGGCAGTCGCTGCGGCTGCCAGGGCACCTGGGCCGACCTGAAGTAGACGTCGACCAGCTCGTCTCGGGCGGCCAGGTCGACGAACACCGGCCGCTCGGGATCGGCTGGCAGCACGCTGACCGCCTCCCGGGGCTGGCCCGGCAGGAGGGCCAGATCGATGGCCAGGTCGACCGCGTCGGTCGACGGCGTCCGTCGGGGCGGCGGCGGCGCGGCGTCACCCCCCCACCAGCCGGCGTCGGCAGCCCGGCGGGCGAGCGGCGAGCCCGGGGCGAACAGCGCGGAGCGCAGGGTCCGCTCCTCCGCCCGCTTCCGGCCGGCGTCCAGCTTCGGCCCCAGGCGTCGGTAGTCGGGCAGGACGCCGAATCGCCGCAGCGTGCGCCGAGCGGGCTCCATCCGCTGCGCGGTGTCGGCCTGGTAGACCGGGTGGCGCAGGTAGGTGCCGGGGTCCGCGTCCACCTCGACCCGGCCCGCGCCGAAGCCCAGCGCCGCGAGCAGCGCCCCGGCGACGGCGAGGTCCCGCAGCCCCGCCTTCCGCCGCGATCGGTCGAGCAGCTCGCGGACCCCCAGGCTCGCCAGGAGCACCAGCGGCACGAGCGCCTCCAGCGCGATGCGCACCTTGTCGCCCTGGATCCAGTCGCGCTGCACCGCCAGCACCACGCCGATCGCGACGATCGGCCCCGCCAGGGCGAGCATCCAGGCCGGCTCCCGGCGGAGCAGCCTCAACAGGCCGACCACCGCCAGCCCGCAGACCAGCAGCCCGAAGAGGTCGAGCATGTCGAGGAAGTAGAAGATCGAGGTGGGGTAGGGCAGGAACGGGGTGCGGGGCAGGTACTGGAACGTCATCGACGCCAGCCCCGGCAGCGACTCCGTCTCCCCCAGGCTGTGCAGCCCGTGGTGGCTCAGGTGGGGCGCGGCGATCGCGATCGGCAGGACCGCCGCGGCGGCGAGTGCGCCGGCCTGGCGCAGCGTCCAGCCCCGGGCCTGGTGCACCGCGGCGACCGACAGCGCGAACGCGACCGGCAGGAACCGGAGGCCGCTGACCGTCAGCAGCCCCAGCAGCCAGCCCTGGACGAGCAGCTGCTCCGGGCGGGCCCGCAGCGCGAACAGCAGCGCCGCCGACAGCGCCGCCGCGATGATGTTGCGGTCCAGCACCTCCACCGACAGGACGAAGGGGTTGAGCACCGCGAACAGCCCGCCGAGCAGCGCCAGGTCGCGTCGCCGGGTCCACCGGAACAGGGTCAGCTGCACGAACAGGAACAGCAGCGTCCGGAACAGCACGTCGGCGACCCGGAACGTCGCGGCGTCCAGCGTCGACATGAGCGGCGCGGTGTAGAAGACGTTGCCCGGCGAGTTGACGATCGCCCAGGCGTCGCGCAGCCCCCCCGCGTCGCCGCCGGGGTTGAGCTCCCCGACCAGGGCGAAGGTCTGCATGTAGAAGCACTCGGCCTCGCCGGTGTTCAGCCAGGCGGCGAGCGACAGCATCAACTCTGCGTCGGTGTGCAGCACCGCGGTGACGACCGTGACCCCGGCGGCCACTCCGAGGGCCAGCCACTCCCCGCCCGAGGGCGCTCGCCACGGGTGATCCCGCAGGGCCGGCCAGCCGCCCGTCGCGAGCAGCGCCGCGATGACGACCCCGGCGACGGCGGCGAGCAGGCCCGGTCCGAGGAACGTCGGCGCCAGCCAGCCGACGCCGACGGCGAGGGCGGGCGCTGCGCCCACCGCCCCGAGCAGCGTCCAGCCGACCACCTCGACCGGGTCCTCTCCCCCGACGCGCACGGCGACCAGCAGGCCGACCACCAGGAGCAGCAACAAAACCACGGACGTCCAGCCTTCCCCCCTGGACGCCGGGCCGCAACCTCTGCCCTACAATGACGCGCATGTCGCAGGCGACCACGCTCAGCCCCCAGCCCGACGTCCGGCCCCCGGTCGACGCCGAGGTGCGGGACCTGCGCTGGCTGTTACACGGCCCCGCCCGCCGCGCCGACGGGGCGGTGCTCTCCTGGGCCAACCCCGTCCACCCCGGCTTCGCCTACGCCGAGGCCGAGGGGCTGCTCCTGTCGCTGCACGCCGAGGCGCTGGCGCGGGAGCCCGAGCGGGCCGGGATCCGGCTCGACGGCCGTCGGCTCGCCCGTCGTCTCGTCGACGGGCTGGACGACGCGGGCGCGGTGGTCCACCGCGGGGTCCGCTACGCCTTCGACACGGGCATCGTCGTCGCCGCGCTCCGGCGCTGGAGCGAGGTCGAGTCGGTGGAGCGCGGATGGGCGACCTCGACGGACTGGCTGCGGGGCCGGCTCGCCGCCGGCGTCGGCCAGGAGGGGGCGACGGGCGACGGCCACTGGTCCCGCTCGTTCGGTCCCCACCTGTTGAAGTGCGCGCTGGCGCTCCCCGGCGACTCGCTGCTCGCAGACCTCGCGGACCGGTTCTGCGCGACGTGCTGGGACGGCGCCTGGTTCACCTGTCACGACGCGACGGACGCGGTCTACCCCCACGCCCACGCCTACGCGCTGGAGGGGCTGCTCGCCCTGCGGGCGTCGGGGGTGGTGGACCGAACCGACCACCTCCGCTCCGGTGTCACCTCGCTGCTGTCGGCGGCGGCCCGGGAGCAGCTGTCGACGGACGTGATCGCCCAGGCGGTGCGCCTCGCGCTCGCCGTCGGTCTCTCCCCCCACACCCCCGACGTGCTCGCGGCGCTCCGCCGGATGGAGTCCCGATCGGCGGTCGGCGGGGGGCTGCGCTACGCTTCGGGCAGCGGCGACGTCAACGCCTGGGCGACCATGTTCGGCGTGCAGGCCCGCCGCTGGACCCGGATCGGACCGTCCCCGCTGCACCTCGTATGAGCTCGACCCTGCGGATCAGCGCCGTCCTCGCCGCCCACGACGAGGAGGGCAACGTCGGTGACGTGGTCCGGGGCGTTCGGCTGCATTGCCCCGACCTGCACGAGCTGCTCGTGGTCGACGACGGCAGCCGCGACGGCACCGCGGCCGAGGCCGAGGCGGCCGGCGCCCGGGTGCTCCGGCTCAGCCCCAACCGCGGCAAGGGGGCGGCGCTGCTCGCCGGCCTGCGCGAGGTGGACGGCGACTACGTGCTCTTCATCGACGCCGACGGCCAGGACGACCCCGCCGACATCCCCCGCCTGGTGGACCAGGCCCGCGCCGGCGCCGACTTCGTCAACGGCTCCCGCTGGCTCGGCACGCTGCAGCGAGGCGCGATCTCGCTCCCCAACCGCGTCGGCAACCGGGCGATGACGGAGCTGCTGAACCTGCGGCACGGGGCGCGCATCACCGATTCGCAGGCGGGCTTCCGCTTGATCCGACGCTCGCTGCTGGACCCCGACCGGTTCCGCAGCCGCGAGTACGAGGTCGAGACCGAGATGCTGCTCCACGCCATCCGGTCCGGCGCGACGGTGAGGGAAGTGCCGGTCACCCGCTACCCCCGGGGCGAGGGCGACACCGACTTCCGCCGCGTGCGCAACGGCGTGCGCATCCTCGCCACCATCCTGGTCGGTCGGCCCGTCTTCCGGTGAGCCGCTCCGACCGCGTCGCGCTGATCCTCGCCGCGATCGTGGCGTTCGTCGGGCTCTGCCGCTTCGAGGGGCCCGCCGAGGGCTACTGGGACACCTACGTCACCGCCCCGGCGATGCACCTCGCGGGGCACGGCATCGACTTTGTGCTGCGGGACGGTTCGCCGCTGGTGGAGTACGAGCTGCAGGGCCGGCTGCCGGACGACCTCGTCGACCGGGACAGCTTCGGCGTCATCACCAAGGACCAGCGGCTCGGCGCCGGGATGACCGCGTCGCCGGCGTTCGTGCTCTTCGGCCAGGCCGGGTTCCGGCTGCTGTTCGCCCTGTGCAGCGGGATGCTCATGCTCGGCGGCTACCTGCTCGGCCGGGAGGTGCTGGGCGCCCGCTGGCCGGCCGTCGCGCTGGGGGTGATGGTCGCGCTCAACCCGTACACCCTGGCGGTGAACCGGCTGAACCCCAACCAGTTCGGGCTCGCCGGGGCGCTGCTCCTCTGCGCGGTGCTCGCCCGCATGCTCCGGCAGGGCCCGCGGGGGCTCGGGCCGGCGGCGGTGGCGGGGCTGCTGTTCGGGCTGATCGGCAACGTCCGGCCCGAGGCGGTCGTCGCGATGCCGGCGTTCCTGTGGGGGCTCGGATATCACCGCGACGGTCGATGGCCGCGGCTGCTCGCCGGCTGTGGGGTCGCCGCCGTCGCGGTCCTGCCGACCTTGGTGTGGAGCGCCTGGGCGTTCGGCAACCCCCTGCTCCACAGCTCCCAGTACAACGACTTCCAGGGCTTCCGTCCCACGTTCCCGCACACGATCCTGGGGCGCACGTTCGAGTTCAACGGGCTGCTCAACTGGCCGTTCCACGACTCGGTCGTCCGCACGCCGCACTTCCCGCTGCCGACGTTCCTGCAGGTGCCGGCCCAGTTCCTCATGACGTGGGGGACGCTGCTGATCGCGTCGGCCGCCCTGGGGGTCTGGAGCCTGCTCGCCGACCGGGAGCGCCGGGCCCACGGCCTGCTCCTGCTCGGGTGGGGGGTGCCGACGTTCGCGCTGATGCTCCCCCACGAGAACTGGGACGAGCTGAAGATGACCTACGCGCTGCTCACCTACCCGGCGCTCGGGCTGGCCGCGGCGGCGGGGCTGGAGCGGCTGATCGAGGGGGTGCAGGACCGGGCGTGGCGGCCCGTGCTCGCGGTGCTCGCGCTGACCATCGGCCTGTCGCTGGGGGCCCGGGCGACGGACCGGATCGACGCTCCGCTGGACGAACGCTGGTACGTCCGGTTCCCCGGCGCGGCGGCCAACGGCTCGGGGATCGAGCTGCTGACCGACGACCTGCGCCGGGACTGGGAGTTCTTCCACACGCGCGAGACCGACGCCGAGATCGCGATCGAGCGGGAGCGCTACAGCCGAGGTTGGCCCTGGCCGGCTCGCTACTGGAAGCGGGAGCCCTCCTGGACGGGGGGCCTCGGCAAGCTCTGGAGCGAGCTGGGGGAGCGGGACCTCGAGCTGCTCGCGGTCTGGTTCTACATCTACGGCGGCGAGCGGGACGACGTGACGCTGGAGTCGACGCCGTGAGGCTGCGTCGCTACGGCTCCCTCGCGGCGGCCCTGCTCGCGGGGACGGGGCGTCGCCCGCCAGCGCCCTGGAAGCTCACGCTGGCGACCACCTGGCTGTGCAACCACCGCTGCGGCCATTGCCGGATCTGGGAGCGCCGCCCCGACGGGGAGCTGACCACCGCGGAGCTGCAGCGGCTGTTCGAGTGCAACCCGTCGATCCGGTGGCTCGATCTGACCGGCGGCGAGCCCACGACGCGGGCCGACCTGCCCGACGTCGTGCGCGCGGCGACGCGCCTGCTCCCCCGGCTGGTGCTGCTCCACTTCCCGACGAACGGCGCGCTGCCGGACCGCGCGGTGGCGGCGGCGAAGGCCGCGCTGGATCGGCGTCCGCCCCAGCTGATCCTCACCGTCTCCCTCGACGGGACCCCCGAGGTGCACGACCGCCTGCGGGGGACGGACGGGGCGTGGGACTCCGCCATCGAGACCTTCGCCCGGCTGCGGGAGCTGAGCGGCGTCTCCGTCGTCCTGGGCATGACCCTGACGGCGGACAACGCGGGCACCGCGGCGGCTTGCTTCGCCCACGCCCGCCGCGCGCTCGGGCGGCTCGACCGGTCGGAGATGCACTTCAACGTCGCGCAGCGGTCGGAGCACTACTACGGCAACTTCCACATGCCGCTGCCACCGGCCTCGGAGGTAGAGGGGGAGCTGGAGGCCTTCGGCGCGAGCCGGTCGCTCCACCCGACCGCTCTGCTGGAGCGCAGCTACCGCCACCTGGTGCCCCGCTACCTCGAGACGGGCCGGTCGCCGGTCCGCTGCGGCTCGCTGGCCGCTTCGGCGTTCGTCGACCCGACCGGGGTCGTCTATCCGTGCATCACCGAGAACCGGCCGCTGGCGGAGCTGAGGGAGCTCGACTTCTCCCTCGCGGAGGTCTGGCGGCGCACGCGGGAGGCGCGGGACGACGTCGTCGCCGGGCGGTGCGCCGGCTGCTGGACGCCCTGCGAGGCGTTCCCGTCGCTGATGTCCGCCCCGGTGGCGACCTCGTGGGCGACGGTCGCGAGCCTGCTCCGGGAGGGTCGGGCCCGATGATGGTGCTGTTCGCCCTGCTGGGCCTGCTCGGCTTCCTGGTCTGCGTCGCGCTGCCGGGCTGGCTGACGGTGCAGTTGCTGGACGACGGCGACGTGCTGTGGCGGCTCGGCGTCGGGCTGGGGGTCGGCGTCTTCGCGGTGCCGGCGCTCGCGTTCCTGGTCGGGGTGACGGTGCACGCGAGCATCTCCGTCGGCCTGTTGCTCGCCGTCGGGCTGGCGCTGGACGGGCTGCTGATGACGCTGCTGGCGCGGCGTCGGGCGGGCGACCCGACGTGACGGTGCTGCTCGGGCTGCACGAGGACACCAACAGCAACGCCGCCGCCGTCGCGTCGGACGGTCGCGTGCTCGCGGCGGTGGCGGAGGAGCGCCTCAGCCGACGCAAGTACCAGGCGGGCTTCCCGTCCCGCTCCCTGGGCTGGCTGAGCTCGTCGGGGGCGCTCGCCGGATCGACGCCGGTGGCCCGGGATCACCACGACATCGACCCCGCGCTGGCCGGCGCGACGCCCGACGCCGTCCGGGTCGTCGCCGCCAACCCGCTGCACCCGCTCCCGCGCCTGCTCGGCGCGTCGATGCCCAGCGGCGGCCGCGACTTCCTCGCGCCGCTGCAGACCGCCCACCTCTTCTGGCACGAGCTGATGTTCCGCTCCAGGCGCCTGCGCGAGGCGGTCACGGGCCTGTCGAACCGCCGCCTGGAGGCGATGTTCGGGCGGTCGGTCGAGCTGGTCGGACACCACGCCTCCCACGCCGCGTCGGCCTACTACACGGGCCCCTGGCCCGAGGCGACGGTCGTGACCTGCGACAACCTGGGCGACGGCGAGTGCGCCAGCGCGTGGCACGGGCGGGACGGGCGGCTGGAGCCGCTGTGGTCGGTCGGGGCGTGGCACTCGCCGGGGCAGTTCTACGGCGAGATCGCCTCGCTGCTCGGCATCGACCCGATGAACGCCGGCAAGGTGACCGGCCTCGCCGCCCGGGGCGACGCCGGGAGCGCCATCGAGCTGCTCCGGGCCCGCCTCGCGGTGCGCCCGGACGGGCAGGGGTTCCGCGGGCCGCGGTGGTGGGACCGGCGACGCGCCGCCGGAGGCCTCCGCTCGATCGCCGCGCTCGGCCGCGAAGACGTCGCCGCCGGCGCACAGCGGGCCCTCGAGGAGGCGCTCGTGCCGTTCGTCCGGCGGGCCATCGAGCAGACCGGCTGCGGCCACGTCGCCCTCGCCGGCGGGGTGTTCGCCAACGTCGCCCTCAACCGGGTGCTCTCGGAGCTGCCCGAGGTCGAAGGGGTCTGGGTCCACCCCGGCATGTCCGACCAGGGCATCGGCCTGGGGGCCGCGCTGCTCGCGGTGGCGCGCGGCCGGGGCAGCCTGGCGCCCGCCGCCATGGAGCACGTCTACCTGGGCCCGGCCTGGACCGAGGCCGCCTGCGCGGCCGCGATCGAGCGCTCCGGAGTGTCCGCGACCAGGCCGGTGGACCTGGCCGGGGAGGTGGCCGACCTGCTGGTCGCCGGCAAGGCGGTGGCCCGATTCGACGGCGCGATGGAGTACGGGCCGCGGGCGCTGGGCAACCGGTCGATCCTCGTGCGCCCGGACGACCTGACGGTCAACGACTGGCTGAACCGCCGGCTGGACCGCAGCGAGTACATGCCGTTCGCGCCGATCACGATGGCCCGCCACGCCCGCCGCATCTACGACGGCGCCGCGGCCGCGACCCCCTGCCTGCCGTTCATGACCATCGCGGTGCCGGTGAAGGACGCCGCGAAGCAGGTCCACGCCGGCGTCGTGCACGTCGACGGCACCGCCCGCCCCCAGGTGCTCCGCAAGGCGAGCAACCCGGGCATGTACGACGTGCTCGCCGCCTTCGAGCGCCGCACCGGCATCCCCTCGCTCGTCAACACGAGCTTCAACCGCCACGGCGAGCCGATCGTCTGCTCCCCCGACGAGGCCATCGCCACGTTCCGCGGCGCCCGACTGGACGCGCTGGTCCTGGGGCCGTTCCTGCTCGTCTCGGGAGGCTGACGTGACCGGCTGGCTCCTCGGCGTCTGCGACGGGCACGACTCCGGCGCCGCCCTGGTCGACGACGGCGGCGCGCTGCGCTTCGCGGTGAGCGAGGAGCGCCTGACCCGGCGCAAGCACCAGGCGGGCTTCCCGACCCGGTCGATCCGCGCCTGCCTGGAACACCTGCGGGACGCCGGCGGGACCCTCGCCGCGGTCGCCGCGGCGGAGCGGGTCGGTCGGCTGCCCCACCGCCTGCTGGACGTCCGGTACCGCGCCTCCACGGGCGGGCGAGGGCCGCTGAACGCGGCCGCGCGCCTGTCGGCGACCTGGAGCAACCGGGTCGCGCCGCGGATCGCCGGCCTCGAGGTGGCCGGCTCGCGGCGCCTGCTCAGCCGCCGCCTCCGCGGCCTGGGGGTCGACGCCCCGCTGCAGTTGATCGACCACCACCTCGCCCACGCCTGGTCCGCCGCGGCGGGGGGTGACGACGCCCTGGTGCTCACGCTCGACGGCTTCGGCGACGGGCGGTGCGGCACCGTCCACCGGCTGCAGGGCGGCGCCCTCCGCCGGCTCGAGGCGTGGCCTGCGCCGGGCGGCCCGGCGCTCCTGTT
This sequence comes from uncultured Rickettsiales bacterium, assembly GCA_964416435.1. Classification (GTDB taxonomy): domain Bacteria; phylum Myxococcota_A; class UBA796; order UBA9615; family UBA9615; genus CAYQEG01. The sequence goes on along the minus strand of CAYQEG010000050.1, from coordinate 18,437 downwards.
CGGCGCGGTCGCCCAGCACCTCGGGTACGACGAGGGGGACGAAGGCAAGGTCGTGGCCCGGGCGGCCGCGGGGGCGCCCGAGGCGCTGATGCCGCTGCTCCGCGACGCGCTGGTGGCGGACGGCTCGCGGCCGGTGCTCGCGATGTCACCGACGGCGTTCGTCCGCCGGGTCGCGGGGGAGCGGCCCGACGACGTCGCGGCGGCGCTCCAGGCCCGCTCCGAGGAGCTGCTCGTCGAGATCGCGAGGGCCGCCCTGTCGGCCTACGGCGGCCGACAGCTGCTGCTCGCGGGGGGGGTGTTCGCCAACGTGGCCATCAACCGCGCGCTCGCCGAGGCGGTCGACGTCGACCGCGTCTTCGTCTTCGGCGCGATGGGCGACAGCGGGCTCTGCGCGGGCGCCGGCTGGGCGGCGTCGGCGGCTCGTGGCGTCCCGCCGCGGGGGGCGGCGTCGCTGCGGCTGGGTCCCCCGCCGGGGCTCGTGCGCGGCTCCCAGGGCGGGCTGGACCAGGCGCGCGACGCGGTGCGCCGGGGCGGCGTGGTCGCCCGGTGCGCCGGACCCCTGGAGTTCGGCCCCCGCGCCCTGGGGGCCCGATCGCTGCTCCTCGCCGCGGACGACCTCGGGCGCGCGGCCCGGCTCAACGCGGCTCTGGGCCGCGACCCGGTGATGCCGTTCGGGCCGGTGATGACGGCGGAGGCGGCGCCCCACTACCTCGTCGGGTGGGGGCCGAAGGTGGCGGACATGACGGGGCTCATGACGGTCGCGCTTCCGGCGACGGAGCGGCTGCGGACGGTCGCCCCCGCCGCGGTCCACGCCGACGGCACCGCCCGCGCCCAGGTGCTCGGCGCCGCCGACGACCCGGATCTGCACGCGCTCCTGAGCGGCCTGGACGAGCCGGTGCTGATCAACACCAGCCTCAACACCCACGGGGAGCCGATCGTCTGCACCGCCGACCAGGCGGCGCGGGTGGCGGCGGCGGTCGGGGCGGTCAGCTGGGGGGGCGGCGGAACCGCCACAGCTCCCTGAACCGCAGCCCCTCGTAGGGCAGGGCGATCAGGCCCGGGATCGAGATCATGAAGACGTGCACGGCGTGGAGCGTGACCGCGAAGGCGGCGGCGCGGTCGGGATCGACCCCGTACAGGAGCATGCCGGCGACACCTCCGGCCTCGAAGACGCCCAGCCCTCCGGCCGGCGACGGCACGATGATGCAGAGCGACACCACGATGGTGACGACGGTGGCGTCCCACGGGCTCAGCGCCACCGACTGGGACGCCGCCAGGCACCACAGGACGCCGACGTTGACGACCCACACGGACACCGTGAGCAGGCTGCCGGCGATCACCGCCGGGCGGCCCATGCGCTTGAGCCCCTCCATGAAGGAGCGGAGCAGGTTGAACGCGACCTTCGAGACCCGCCGCGGCAGCCTGCGCAGCACCCGGGTGGCGAACCGCAGGCCCCGCTCGCCCGCCAGGGGCACTGCGATCACCGGCACGCCGAGCACCACCATCAGCGTGAGCAGGCCGATCCGGCCCTCCCGGGCGAGGTCGACCGTGCGGCCGAACAGCTCGACCTCGAGCGGAGGCAGGTCCGCGAAGGCGAGCACGCCGAACAGCAGCCCGGCCAGGATCGCGACGTCCAGCAGCCGCTCCAGCACGATCGAGGCGACGCTCGCCCCGAGCGGGACCCCGGCCCGGTTGAGCAGCAGCGGCCGCACCAGCTCCCCCAGGCGGGCGGGCAGCAGGTCGATCGCCATGAACCCGATCGCCCCGATGCGCCCGAGCTGGGCCGCCGGCGTGTCGGCGTAGCCGCGCACGATCAGCCCCCAGCGCAGCACCCGGAAGCCGACGTTGAAGATCATCAGGAACATCGCCGCGCCGACGTATCGCAGCTTCGTGTTGCCCAGCGCCTCCAGCAGGCCGTCCCCGTCGACGCCCCGGAAGGCGAGCCACAGCGCGCCCACCGCGATCGGGAGCGTGAGCAGGACGTGCTTGACGACCGAGCTGGCGGTCGGTCCCTGGTTCGGCGCCGGATCCACGAACGACCGATGGTAGCGCTACGCTGCCCCGGTCGTGGATGAGCGGATCGACATCGTCATCGTCGGGGCTGGGCCCGCGGGCCTGTGCGCGGCGGCGGCGGCCCGACGTCGGGGCTGGGAGCCGGTGGTGCTGGAGCGCGGCGAGCGCGTCGGCGGCCTGTGGCGCCGCGTCCCGGCCGATCTCCGCTGCCTGTCCCCGCGCCGCCGGGACCGGCTGCCCGACGGCACCTCGCCCACGGGGCCGGGGGTCCGCGCGTCGGCCGCCGAGGTGCTGGCCGCGTTCGAAGCGTTCGCCGGTCGCGAGCGGTTCGACGTCCGGTTCGGCGTCGTCGCCCAGGGGCTGGAGCCGGCCGACGGCGGCCTGGTGTTGCGCACGTCCGGCGGTCTCCTGAGCGCCCGGCGCGTCGTCGTGGCGACGGGCGAGTTCGGCAACCCCTGGATCCCCTCGATGCCGGGTGCCTACGAGGGGCCCCAGGAGCACAGCAGCGTGCTCGACCCATCGACCTGCCAGCCCGGGGAGCGCGTCGCGCTCGTCGGCAGCGGCGCGTCGGCGGTCGACCTGGTGCCGCGGCTGCTCGCCCGCGGGGTGGAGCTCACGGTGTGCGCTCGGGCCACGGTCCGGCGACCGCGGGGGCTGCCGGGGCGGCTCCGCGGAGCGTTGCTGTGGCGTGCGTCGGGGGTGCCGGTGGAGCGGCTGCCGGCGGCGCTGCGCTGCGGACCGGCGCCGGCGCTCGACCCCGACCTGTTCGACGGGGCGCGCGACGGTCGGCTCCGGCTGGTGGGCGGGGTCGTCGGGCTGCACGTCGGCGGCGTGACCGTCGTCGGGGGAGAGACGATCGAGGCCGACCGGATCGTCTGGGCGACCGGGTTCCGGCGCGACGTCAGCTGGATCGACGGACTCACGGTCGACGACGCGGGGGTCCCGGCCCACGACCGGGGGCTGTCGACGGACCTGCGTGGGGTGGCGTTCCTGGGGCTGTCCTGCATGCGGACGCGCCGGTCGGGCTTCCTCCGGGGACTCGCGGCGGACGCGGAGGCGGTGGTCGGGCGGCTATGATGAGTCGGGCATGACCGGCGACGTCCGCTACTACACCCGTCAGACCATCGACCACTTCCGCAGCCCGCGGAACCAGCGCACGATCGACGCGCCGGACGGGGAGGGGCGGGCGATCAACCGCGCCTGCAGCGACGTCGTGCGGATCCAGATCACGGTCGTCGACGACCTGCTCGCCGACGTCGCGTTCAAGGCCCAGGGCTGCGTGGCGTGCGTGGCGGCGGCGTCGATGACCACCGAGCTGGCGCGCGGGCTGTCGGTCGACGCGGCGGAGCTGAGCCGGGAGCAGGTCGCCGACGCGCTGGGCGGGCTGCCGGCGTCGAAGCTGGACTGCTCGGTCATCGCCCCCAACGCGCTGAACTCGGCCATCGCCGACTGGCGCTCTCGCGCGGCGTCATGACCGCGGCCGGCGGCGTGCGGATCACGCTGCTGCGGACCTCCTGTCTGCTGATCGAGCACGCCGGCAAGCGCGCCATCACCGACCCGTGGTTCGGCCGAACGATGCGCGGGCTGCCGGTGTTCCGCCGCCCCGGCATCCCGCTCCGCTCGCTCCCCCACATCGACTACGTGTTCGCCAGCCACCTGCACCGCGACCACTTCGACCGGGGCGCCGTGGCCCGCTTCGGCCACCCGGACCTGGAGATCGTGGGCACCCGCGGGACCCGCGCCCATTGCGCTCCGCTGACCGCCCGCAGCCTGCGCGTGGTCCACGAGCTGGCCCCCTGGGAGTCGTGCACCGTGGGGCCGTTCGAGCTGACCGCGACCCCGTGCGAGCACACCGGCCCGCCGCCCCCGGAGGTCAACTTCGTCATCGACTGCGGGGGCCTCACGGTGTTCTTCGGGGGGGACTGTCGGTTCAGCGACGCGTTCGCGCAGATCGCCGAGCGCCTGCCTCCCATCGACGTCGCCCTGCTGCCGATCGGCGGCACGCTCATCTTCGGTCACCGCACGACGATGAGCCCCCGCGACGCGGTCGAGGCGTGCCGGATCCTGAAGCCGAGGTTCGCGATCCCGATCCACGAGGGCGGCGAGTGGATGCCGGTGCCGCCGGCGAGCTGGCACCCCGGCCGGCGTCGGCACTTCGCCCGAGACCTGGCGGCGAGCGGGTTGGCGACGGAGGCGCGGGTGCTGGAGCCGGGCGAAGCGGCCGGGTTCTAGAACTCGGGCAGCGGGACTTCGCAGTACTCGTCGACCTCGGTCGGCCGGAGCAGGCCGCCGACGTTGATGCCGTCGCGCTGCAGGATCTCCTTGAGCTCGTCCCGGAACACGGTGCGATGGAAGTCGCGCACGTGGCTGAAGCGGGGGAGCGCGGCGCACACCGCGGACATGCCGAGCGCGACGGCGGAGTGGTAGCCGACGAACACGCCGAGGCCCGCCAGGTAGCGGGGCACGGTGATCGGCTTGCCGGCGTTCTTGCCGCCGCAGCAGCGGGCCATCAGGACACTCCTTCGCCGGCGCGGAGCTGTTCGAGCTGCTGACGCCGGTCGGCGAGCAGCGCGTCCAGATCGATCCCCCGGCCCTCCAAGTATGCGCCCATGATGCGCCGGCAGATCGTCTCTTTCTCTTCGATGAACCGACTGACCTGCTGCTCGTCGTGGTTCACCGGCTTGTTCATCAGCAGGTACGGCAGGTAGTACAGCTCGCCCGCCACGCAGGTCGGCTGGATGCACAGGTGGCGGTCCATCACCTGCACCCCCATGCGGATGTCGAGCTCCCGGATCAGCTCTCGGGACTCGGCCCGGCGGATCTCGTACACCGGGGTGCCGAAGTCGACGGTGTGGTCCTCGTAGAAGAACCGGATCAGCGACAGCGACAGCAGGCTCTGCTCGACCATCTCGGCGGTGTCGCTGTTGCTGCCGTCGGTCGCGTGGGACAGGCCGTGCTCCAGGCAGAACAGGATGGTCCGCATGTGCATCGCCATCTTGCAGCCCATGAACCAGATGAAGCCGCTGCGGTAGCGCTTGTAGTCGGCGAGCACCGAGTTGACGACGACGTCGTCGAAGTAGCCCTTGGTCGAGACCAGCGAGAACGTGAAGCGGTCGCCCAGGCGCCGGTTCAGCTCGTCGACCCGCATCTGGCTGCGGTGGTGGTACCAGTGGCCGTAGCCGTTGCGGTACGTCACCAGGTGCACCTTGTCGTAGTGCTCGGCGAGCATCACCGCCGACGCGGTGCTGTCGACCCCGCCGCTGAACATCAGGGCGATCTCGTTGCGCTTGACCCGGGGGAACCGGCCGGGCGCCAGGGGGGGCTCGGGCGCGTCCGCGTTGAGCAGGTCGGACCCCGGCCGGATCGGCTCGAGCCGGGGTCCGGGGAGAAGACTGTTCAGCACCGGGAGGCGCGATCGGAGGCGTCCTGCCACGTCCCACAAGTAGCACACAGAGGCATCGTCGCTAGCGCGCGGGTAGTCTTCCGCCGTGCGTCTGCTCCGCCGGCTGTTCCGCTTCTGGCTGCTGAACCTGTCGTTCATCGTGCTCGCCATCACCGGGTGCTGGACGCACTGGTATCCGCGGTTCCAGGACCTGGGCTGGGGGCTCGTGGAGATGGCCCACGTCGCGGTCGGGTGGGTCGCGCTCCCGGTGCTCATCGGCTACCAGGTCCACCACCTGGCCTCCCAGTGGGGCGACCTCAAGGACTTCTACCGCTGGAACGGCATCGTGCTCACGGTGCTCACCACGGTCGCGTTCGGCACCGGCGTCTGGCTGGAGCTGCGCATCCCCGGCGGCGCCCCGGACTTCGTCCGGCCGCTCCACTTCGTGACGACGTTCATCGTCTTCGCGGCGCTGATCATCCACACGATGCGCGTCTGGCGGGCCTGGATCGGCGCGCGGCTCAAGCGGCTGCGCCCCGGCAAGTAGTCAGTCCCGGGCCGCCGCCCCCAGGTCGACGTGCTCCAGGCGCGGGTTGTCGCGCACGATGATCTCCTGGCGGATCTCCTGGAGCGCGGGCAGCGACAGGTGCGTCAGGGCCGGGTTGTTCATCACCTGCAGCGGGCCCTCGAGGGAGGTCAACGCGGGCGCCTCGACGCGCACGAGCGAGTCGCCGTCGCGGATCTCCAGGTCGGCCCCGACCTGCAGCAGCGACGGCAGGAGCACCGCTTCGAGCCGGGGGTTGGCCTCGATGTCGACGTACTCGTCGACCGTCTGCAGGACCGGCAGCTCGATCCGCTCCAGCGCCGGGTGACTGTCGACCCACAGGCCCCCGCGCACGGTGGTCAGCGCCGGCAGGCTCAGGACCGGGGCGATGTCGTTCCCCTCGATGCCGAGGAACCCGCCCACCTCGCGCAGCACGCCGAGCCGCAGGTCTCGCAGGACCGGGTTGGGGTGGATCTCCAGGCTGCCGGCGACGGTCTGCAGGGCGCCCAGGTCGAGCTCTCGGAGGGCCGGGTTGCCCCGAACCCCCGCCTCCCCCTCGATCCGGGTGAGGGCGGGCAGCGCCATCCGCTCCAGGGCGGGGTTGCCGCGCGCGACGAGCCGTCCGCCGATGTCCTGGAGCGACGCCAACTCCAGGGTGCGGAGCTGCGACGCCTCCTCGACCAGGAGGGCGTTGCCGACGCTGGTGAGGCCGGGGAGCCGGACCTCACCGGGCGTCGATCGGAGGACCAGGCGGCCGTCGACCCGCTCCACGCAGGCGAGGGCGGCGACGTCGCCCGCGTCGCTGGTGTCGATGACGAGGTCGCCGGCGACCCGGGGGCAGTCGGCCTCGCCCGACCCGCCGCCCGCGACGTCACCGTCGGACGGCGGGGCCGGCGCGGGCAGGAGGTAGCGACCGACCACCAGGCCGATCACGAGGCCGACGGCGAGACCGAGGAGGGCGTTGCGGATGCCCGCCATCGTAACCGACTTGATAACGTCCCAGGATCGCACGTGTTCTCCTGATCGCCGGGCTGCTCCTGGTGCTCGCCTGCGGCGGGCCCGAACCGGAGGTCCCGGCTCCGGGGGCGGCGCCCCCGGCGACGCAGCCGCCGTCTCCGGCGCCCTCGCCGGACGGTCCGGCGGCCCCCCACGCGGCCCCGCCGGGGGCGGGCGACCCGCGCCAGCCGGACAGCGCCCAGTACGTGCTCGGCAAGACCCTCAAGGGGCGGATCGTCAACGGGGACGGGCTGACCCCCATCGCCGGCGCGACCGTGACCGAGGTCGGCGCCGACGGGGCGGGTGTCACGTCCGACTCCGACGGCTGGTGGAAGCTGGAGCTCGAGAACGAGGCGGTCGTCGCGGTGCTCGTCCAGTACCCGGGCTTCGTCGACACCATCCAGATCTCGACCGAGGCGAGCCGCCCCTACTTCGAGGGCGAGTACTGGATCGAGCTGTTCGACGAAGCGGACCGCGAGGAGGCGGGGCGGGACTACGGCGCTCCCCTGGCCGACGATCGGGGCGAGGTGGTGCTCAACTTCCAGCCCTACGGCAGCGCCGGCGGGGTGCGGGGCGCCCTGGACGCAGCCGGCGCGCCGGCCTGGCTGTACGACGCGAACGACAAGCCGGTCCAGGGCGACACCTTCGGCGACGATCCCTTCGCCGGGGAGATCCGCTTCTGGAACGTGCCGACCGGCCAGCCCGCCGTCACGATCGAGGCCCCGGCCGGCCTGGCCTGCCCCGGCCCCGCCGCGGTGCCCGTGCTCGCCGGGACGAGCACCCGCTCCTACTACTTCTGCCAGCCGCCGGAGTAGCTCAGAACGGCGCCAGCTCCATCACCGCGGTGGCCGGCAGCGCGTCGCGCAGCGCGTCCCGGGCCGTCCCTGACGACTGCGTCCGGCCGACCTCGATCTCGCGCAGCCCCTCCGCCGCCTGCAGCGCCTGCAGCCCGGCGTCTCCGACCTGGGAGCCGAGCAGCTCCAGCCGCCGCAGCCGGGGCAGCGCGACCACCGACGCAGCGCCCGCGTCCCCCACCTGCGTGTAGTACAGCTCCAGCGCCTCCAGCGAGTCCATCGCGACGAGGTGGGCGACGCCCGCGTCTCCGATGTTCGTCGCTCCCAGCCCCAGCCGACGGATCCGGCAGCGCCCGCCGGCCAGGGTCGCGAGGCCGGCGTCCGTGACCTCGGTGGCGCCGAGGTCGAGCTCGAGCAGCCCCCCCAGCCGGGCGACGTGGGCGAGGCCAGCGTCCGTGACCAGCGTGGCGCCGAGCTCCAGCTCCTCCAGGTCGTCCGACCGCAGGTGGGCGAGGCCGGCGTCGGTGATCAGCGTGCCGCCGAGGCTCAGCTCCCGCAGTCCGCGCATGCGGGCGATCTCCGCCAGCCCGGCGTCCGTCACGCCCGTGCCGCCGAGGTCCAGCTCCTCCATCTCCCGAAGCGCGGTCAGGGCGATCGCCCCCCGGTCGGTCACCCGGGTGTCGTCCAGGGCGGCGAACCTGAGCTGGGGCACCGTAGCCAGCGCCTCGGCCCCGGCGTCGCCGATCTGCGTCGACCACGCCTCCAGCTCCTGCAGGCTGCGCGACCCCCCGAAGCGGGCGATCCCGGCCGACGTGACCGCCGTCCCCCAGATGCCGAGGAACTCCAGCCGCGGCACGGCAGCGATCGCGGCCATGTCACCGTCGACCAGCGCCGTGCCCCCCAGCTCGAGCTCCAGCAGGCTCGGCAGGCCGCCCACGAAGGTCATGCCGCCCCCGCCGACCGCGGTGCTCCACAGCGACAGCACCTCCAGGCGGGGCATGCCCTGCAGGGCGCCCAGCCCGCGCTCGGTCACCGCGGTGCCGCCGAGCCCGAGCTCCCTCAGCTCCGGCAGCGCGCGGATCGCCGGCAGCCCGGCGTCTCCGACCCCCGTGTACCAGAGCTGCAGCGCCTCAAGCCGCGCCAAGCCGCCCAGGTCGGTCAGCCCGGCGTCGGTCACGTCGGTGTCCCAGAGCTCCAGCCGCCGCAGGCTGCCCAGTCGCGCGATCTGCTGCAGCCCCGCGTCGTTCACCGGGCTCCCGCCCAGGCTCAGCGCCTCGAGCCGCCGGTGCCCCGCCAGCGCGCCGAACGCCGACCCGGTCACCTGCGTTCGCCACAGCACCAGCTCCTGCAGCCCCGCGGTGGCTCCCAGCTGTCGGAGACCGGCGTCGCTGATCGAGGTGTCCGACAGCACCAGCCGGCTCAGGTTCGGGATCCGGGCGACGTCCGCCATCGCGCCGTCGTCCACCGCGGTGCTCGCGAGCACCAGGGACCGCAGCTGCGGCATCGTCGCCGCGAGGGCCGCCACCTCGTTGCCGAGCGTGCGGCCCTGCGCCTCGAGGTGGCGCATCGTCGGGTGCCCGCGCAGCGGCTCCAGCGTCGACGCGTCCGCCGCGACGAGCTCCAGGTAGAGCGCCGAGCTCTGCACGGCCGCGACGCAGCGCAGGGGCGCGTCGGTTCGCTGTACGCCGGTCAGCGTCAGCGACAAGGCCGCTCCGGCGCCGTCCTCGACCCGGCGACGGAGCCCCGGATCGCACAGCAGCTCCGGGGCCAGCCGCAGCGAGGAGACCGCGCCCACCCGCTCGAGCAGCGCCGACGCCTCCGCCAGCTCAAGGCCGACCAGGTCCACGCCGACGGTCTGCTCCCCCAGCTGCATCAGGCGGTCCCGCCGGCTCAGCCAGTCCTCGTCGTGGTCGTAGTCCGCCGCCTGCGCGCCCACGAGCACGAGGTCGACCGGGAAGTTCGGCCCCAGCGACACGAACAGCGGCTCCGGGCCACCCGTCGGCCCGGGCGTCGCGCGCTCGTCGCCGCCGGAGCAGGCGACCAGGAGCAACGCAGCGATCGCGATCCCCCGCCTCACGGGTTCGCCCTCCGCTGCTCCAGCTCCGCCATCAGCGCCCGCGCGTCGGGGCCGTCGGGGTGGTTGCTCAGCGACTGCATCAGGAGCGCCTCGGCGCCGTCCAGGTCCCCCGCGGCGAGGCGGATGCGGGCCAGCTCGTCGTACTTGCGGTACTCGATGGCGGGGTTGATCTCGATCGCCCGCTCGAACAGCTGCTCCGCCTCCCCGGCGCGGCCCTGCCGCATGTACAGCAGGCCCAGCCCCTCGTAGGGGCAGGTGTAGGTGTCCGGCGCGCGCTCCATGGCGGCGAGGAACCCCGCCTCGGCGCGCGCGTCGTCCCCGCGGACGAAGTGCACCATCGCCCGCTCGGCCAGGGCGAAGCGGTTGTCGGGGTCCCGGGCGAGCACCGCGTCGAACGCCGCCTCCGCCTCCTCCAGCCGCTCCAGGGCGAGCAGGGAGTTGCCCAGCCCCACCCGGGCGAGCAGGTCGTCCGGCTCGCGGGCGACGAGCCGCGCGAACGCGTCCACCGCATCGGGGTGCTCATCCCGGTTGGATCGGGCCCAGCCGTGGGCGAGATCCGCGCTCCGGCCGAGCAGCCGGCCCCGGGCGTCGTCCCCCGACGGACCGGCCGAGCCAGCCGCCTCCGCCGCCGCGAGCGCCCCCGCGAAGTCCTGCCGCACGATCGCCAGGTGGGCCCGGACCACCGCCACCTCGGCCGCCGTCACCCCGCCGGGGGGCGCCTCCAGCATCGCGTCGACCCGGTCGTAGCTCCGCTCGTGCAGGAGCAGCAGCGCCCGCAGCGTCCACCGCCGGGCGTCGTCGCCGGGCGCGTCGGCCCAGCCGGGCAGGCGCCCGGTCCGCCCGGTGATGAAGGCGTCGACGGCGGCCCCGTAGTCGAGCGAAGCCGCTTGTCCCGTGGGCGAAGCGAGCGCCCCGTACAGCTCTCCGAAGCCCTGGTAGGCGCAGCCGTAGTGGGTGCCGTCCGAGGGGTGGGTGCCGTCCCACTCGCCCACCCCGGACCGGAACAGCTCGCCCGCGGCGGCCCCGTCTCCGCGCTGGAGCTCCACCTTCGCGAGCAGCGTGCGAGCCTCCTTGATGACGTAGACGTTGTTGCGCGCCTGGCCGTACTTCGCCGCCTTGACGGCCAGCTCTTCGGCTTCGGCGTAGCGGCCCGCCTCGGCCCGCCGCCGGGCGACCTCGAGGTTGGCTTCGCCGTCGCGGGGGTCGAGCGCCAGCGCCCGCTCCCACAGCGCCGCGGCCCGGGGGTCTCCGGCCAGCCTCCGAGCCTGGGCCCGGAGCCCGATCAGGGCCGCCCGTCCCTGCGTCCGCCCGCCCGACACCGGGGAGTCGAGGATCGCGTCGATCTCGGCCAGGCAGACGTCGACGCTCGGCGGCAGCGCGTCTCCCCAGCCGAGGCAGGCGTCGCTCAGGCCGCCCTCCTGGGCGGCCGCGGGGGTCGTCGAAGCGAGCAGCGTTGCGACGAACATCCAGGCCGCTCGCGGGAGCTGGATGGGGCTGCCCACGCCCGAATTGTGGCACGACGGGCTACCTTTGTTCCGGTTTGGCCCGCGACCTGCCCCGCCCCGCTGTCCACCTCGCCGTCTGGGCGGCCGTCGGCCTGGTCTACCTGCTGTTGCTCGCCCCCCTGCTCGGCATGGCCGCGCTCGACTTCGAGCTGCTCGTCGTCAACCAGTACGAGCAGGACGCCGCCTCGCTCGACAACCTCGGCCTCGCCCGCGCCCTGGTCCGCTGGGGACCGGCGCCGCTGCTGGTCTGCGGCCTGGCCCACGCGCTGTACACGTTCGCGAAGCCCTGGACCGGCGTGGTCGGTCCGTTCGCGGTGGCCGGGCGATGGCGCCGGTGGGGCCTCCGCCTGGCCCTGCTCGCCCCCTTCCTGGCCGCCCTCGCGCCCCTCGCCGTCGTCGCCGGGGTGTGGGCCGCGGTGCAGGTGTTCGGCTGGATCGAGTGGCACATGGAGGTCGATCCTGCGCTCGCGGTGCTCTTCCAGGTCGTGCCCGTGGCCGCCGCCGCCTGCATGCTCTGGGCGTCCTTCAAGCTGGCCGCGACCTTCCGGGACAAGGCGCCCCGTCGGCCGCCGCGCCGGGGCCTCCGCCTCGTGCTCGGCGCGCTCGTCGACGCGTCGGGGTGGCCGATCCGGATCCTGTCGGTGGTCGTGCTCCTGGTCATCGCCCCCCAGGCGGTGCGGGTCGCGACCACCCCCGCCCGCTCCGACTTCGAGGCTCAGTGCGGCGGCTGCCACTTTCGCTCCGCGTCGCTCAGCTACGTGAAGACGCCGGCGGAGTGGGGTCACGTGCTGACCCGGATGAGCGCCAAGCTGCCGGCCCCGCTGGACGAGCGCACCACGGACCGCATCGCCGGGTTCCTGTCCGGGGTGCGGGGGCTCGACCGGGACGACCTGTTCGACACGCGATGCGGCCGCTGCCACGGCTCGACGTGGCGGACCTGGCACGCCCGGCCGCGCCACGAGTGGGAGCGGATCGTGCACGGCCGCTCCCGCTGGTCACCGGACTACTACCGCGTCAACATCGCCGCCGAGCTCGTCGACTGGCTGGACGACGAGCTGGGGGACGAAGGGGCGAGCGTCGGGATCGAGCCGGCGGAGTGGGCCCGCTACGACGCGGTCGGCCAGGCCTGCGCGACCTGTCACTCGATCTCCTGGAACGCCGACCGCTGGGCGACGCGGGACCGGGACGAGACGTGGTCGATGGTCGAGCGCATGTCGCAGAAGATGGTCGACCCCCTGACCGCGGAGCAGCTGGACTCGGTGACCGACGCCTACATGTCCCTCGTCCGCGATCCCGACCTGTTCGACCACCTGTTCCCCCACGACCGGCCCGAGCCGGAGCCCCAGCCGTCGTCGGGCCTGGACAGCAGCCCCCGTCCCCCGGTCGGTCGGCGGGTCTACTGATGGCCCGCCTGCGTTGGCTCGCCCTGGGCGCCGCGGCGCTGGTCGCGTGCAGCGGCCTGGGCGACGACTCGCCCTACGACATGCCCGGCAGCTACCTGTCCGGCGGAGGCGTCGAGGCGCGCTGGACCGGGCAGCCGTTCCCCTGGACGGCGCAGCTGCCGTCGATCCGCCAGTCGCTCCAGGCCCAGCCGGGGGGCGCCTGGAGCGTCGAGTACGACCTGTCGGTGGACCTGCGGCGCTACGAGGAGAAGTACGGCGCCTTCACGTCCCTGATCGTCGGGGTCATCGGGGAGTGGCGCCACGACGAGGAGGGCTGGTACCGGCCGGGCGCTGTGACGTTCGCCCTGTCGAGCAACTTCACCAGCACCGGGATCCCGGTGGAGCGGTGGGACGGCTGGCCCCGGTTCGCCTCGCTGCACGGCAAGGAGGGCAGCCCCTTCGAGGGCGTCGTCGAGGTCCCGCTGCCGGCGGACGTCGATGCGATCGCGGACGTCCACCGGCTGACCGGCCGGGTGGACGTCGCGCTCCCGGCCGACACTCCGGTCGGCTGGTACGAGCCGCGGTTCTTCGTGCTCGCCCGCGTCGAGGGGGTCAGCGATCCCGTGCACCTCGGCGAGTACTCGTACGAGTGGAACGACTGGATGCCCGCGGTGCTGCCGCTGGTCCGGGTCGGGGAGCCGGCGCCGCCGAAGGTGCCGTGGACGATCCTCGCCGAGTACCCCAGCGGCGGACGGGTCGGCCTGCTCCCGAAGCAATGGCGCGGCCACGCGGGGCTGGTCGGCCGCTCCGGCTTCCGCAGCGGGTTGATCCTGCCGCCGGGCCAGTACGCGGTCACGCCGAGCATGCCCGCGCTGTTCCCCCTGGACGGCATGGCCTACATCGACGGCGGCAGCGACGTCGTGCCGCGCATGCAGAGCCACTTCCTGAGGCTGGGCGACGGCCAGGTGAGCGTGATGGTCTACGAGCCGGACGGCGACGTGCACCCGCTGGGCGCCCGCCGCTTCACCCGGCCCCTGGCGCCCGCCGAGAGCAGCCGATCGATCCCGCTGCTGCCGAGCCTCGAGAACTCCAACACCCGCCCGGTGCAGTACGCCTCCCCCGACGACGGCGTCGCCCGTCCGGCGCTCGCCGGGGGGCCCTACATGCTCGACATGAGCCAGACGGGTCGCTACTCGATCGACCTGACCGGCACCATGGCCGAGGAGTTCGGCCGGGTGGTCCACGGCGGCGGCACCTACGACGTCACCATCGCCTGGCCGCTGAGCTTCTCGACCTCCTGCAAGCCCGGCCACAGCTACCTCGTGGGCCAGTCCTACTCCGCCAAGGTGAACGTCAACCCGCCGTTCCCGGCCGAGGTGGAGGTCGAGATCCTCTGGTATCCCAACTCGGACCCCGAGCGGGAGGTCCGCTGGTTTGCCCGGGGCACGGCGAACACCGCCGGGCACTTCATCCCCTACGACACCCCGGCGCTGAAGTTCGAGGAGCCGGGGGAGTACGTCAGCACCGTCAACGTCCGCTACACCGACGCGCGGGGCGAGCTGTGGGCGGGCCGCCAGGTCTCCGCCGGGGTCGTCGCGCCGGCGGTGCAGGGCGACTTGAAGCTGCACGGCACCCGCAGCTTCCCGGAGCTGTCGTGGCGCTTCGACGGCGCGCGGGAGCGCTTCGCGGACCGCACCAACGTGCCCAACTCGTTCCTGCCCCAGACCAACCTGATCCAGCAGGACACCTTCTCCCCGTTCCACCCCGAGGACACGTTGTTCGTGGGCGTGACGTTCGCCGAGGAGAACGTCATCCAGCCGAAGTTCTCCATGTCGATGGCGGACGAGGAGGTGGCCCGCCGGCTCACCGAGGGACACCTGCGGCGGTCGGCGTCGCCGATCCCCTGGAACCAGCCGCCCGGCGACACGTGGCTGTACCTGGAGGACGTCGTCGACCTGTCGACCGACAGCTGGGCGTACTTCACGCCGGACGAGCGGGGCATCACCGACGAGATCCCGATCGGTTCGCTGTCCAGCGGCCCGTATCACCCGTTCGCCTTCCCCCAGCACCGGGACTGGGAGGCCTACGTCTACGTCGGCGTGGTGCGGCCGGGCTTCCCGGTGCTGACGTCCGTCTACGAGGTGCACCCCAAGGGCTTCTACTGGAACGCCAGCCCCAACATCTTCGGCCACCAGTTCAACCGCGGCCTCAACGGCGACCTGCCGGGGGACGTCTACCGCATGACGGCCGGGGTCGTGCTCAAGGACCTGCGCACCGGGCGCCGCTGGTACGACGCCTACTCGACGACGATCTCGACCCGCAACTTCCCCGACGCGCCGGGCGCGGTCTCCATCCTGCCGCCGGGCGAGCGGCCGCTGCGGGCGGCCAACGGCACGGACCAGGAGCTGTTCCTGGCGTCGGACACCCACGACCTGCTGGAGGTCGGCGAGATCATGGGCCTCGGCGGCGTCGTGATGCCGGTCGTGCAGGCCGAGGTGGAGTGGAAGATCACCAAGCCGTCGGGGGAGGTCGCCTGGATGCGCGGCACAGCCAGCCGCACCGGCACCGTCGGCGGCTCGCCCCCCCTCCCGGTCGACGAGCCCGGCGTCTACCGCATCGAGCCAACGGTAACCTGGGGGGAGCTGAAAGGGGACCTGCCGGGGCTGGTCGACGGCAGCTTCTGGCACGCCGCGGTGCCGGCGGACAACCCGAACGAGGGGGCGCTGCGCACGGTCCTCCCGCCGGTCGTCACGGTGGACGCGGTGGAGGGGGTCGAGATTCCCCTGTCCTGGCCGGACGATCTCGAGGACGCGAAGCTCTGGTTCGGGGTGATCATGCCCGGCCAGGTCCTCGACCAGGGCGTGATCGATGCCAGCGCCGGCGGCTGGTCCTACGACTTCGAGCCGATCCAGTGGGCGGCCCAGACCACCAACTTCGACGCCCGCGACTACGGCACCGGCGACTGGCAGCTCGCCGAGACGGTCGTGTTCCAGTTCTTCCTGGAGGGCACGCGCGACGGAGAGCCGGTCTACGACGGCCTGCGGCTCTTCTTGCGCCGCGACCAGCTCTACAACTACCGCGCGCTCACGGCGAAGTGACGAGCAGCCAGTCGACGTCCCCCTGGGGCCCGGCGAGCGTCCCGACGATCCAGCCGCCGGCCTGGAGCGCGACCGGGGTGGTCGGCCCGTCCGGCTCGGGGTCCAGGTTGCTGGCTTCGGAGCCCTCGGGCAGGACCAGCGGGCGGTCCTGGCGATCGGGGGCGAGCCTCACCCGCAGCGCGTAGTCGCCGACGTCGTCGGCCTCCCCTTCGACGCGGATCAGGAGCGGCTCGCCCTTGGCCGCGGTCACCTCGACCGCGGGGTAGGGGGACGTGGTGACCCGGTCGTCGTTGGCCGCCGCCCACTTGTGCAGCTCACCACCCCGGTAGACGTACAGGACCGGATCGGCGGCCTGGCGTCCGGCCACCTGGGCCGTCTCGATCCGGACCCGGCGGGCGGACGGGTCGGGGACGGAGAAGAAGCCCGGCATCACCCCGGTCCGCGCGTAGGGGAGCCACTGGGACGGGGCCTTCCACTTGTGCGAGACGCCGTCGCCGTCGACCGCCCGCACGGCGGAGACCCACCACGTCCCGGGGGCGAGGGGGCCGAGCTCGGAGCAGTCGGCCTGCCACTCGCTGTCCTCGGCGTTCCAGGTCAGCGGCAGGGACGTCACCCCGCTCGGCCCGGTCAGCGACGCCGACGCGCTGGCGACGGCGCCCGCGTTGCCCGCGAACGTGACGTCCAGGTACGGCTTCGGGTCGTCCTCGTAGAGCACGAACCAGGTGCCGTCGAGCTCGGGGTTGCCGAGGTCGGCGGCGGGCTCGGTCTGGGTCGGCTCTTCCGCGTCGCCACAGGCGAGGGCGGGGACGAGCAGGAGGACGGCGAACAGGGCGGGGCGGGTGCTCATCGTCCCGAGATCGTAGACCAACCCGCGGATGTGGCAGGCTTGCGCCATGCTCTCGACCCGCTGTTCTCTCGCCGTCGCCCTCTTCCTGCTCAGCGTCGGCTGCAGCAGCCCCGAGCCGGTCAACCCGCTCGCGGGGCCCGGCTCGGTGCCCGCGTCGGCCGAGGGACCGGCCCCGTCGACCTCCCCCGCCCCCGGCGGGCCGACGGACGCCGGCGCTCCGCCGGCGGGGGCCGCGGACCCGGTGAGCGCCGACGATCTCTGCGCCTCGGGGCCCGAGCTCGAGGGGGTCGTCCTGGCCGGTGACGAGCGCGACGCCCTGGCCGGCGTGTCGGTCGTCGAGTACGGCGTCGAGGGGGCGGAGCCCGCGGTGTCGGGCGCCGACGGGGCGTTCGCCCTGACGCTGACGAACGAGGCGACACCGACGGTGCTGGTGACCCACGCCGGCTACGTGTCGACCATCCAGATCTGCGCCGCCAACGCCCCGCTGCGCCAGCGGGGCGAGTTCACGATCGAGGTCTTCGACGCGGCGGAGGAGCGGGCGGCGGCCTCGGAGCTCGGCGCCCCGTGGGACGACTCGAAGGCCCACGTGATCGTCTCGGTGGCGATCGAGGACCCCAACGGCGTGCAGGTGACCCTCGACGCAGAAGGCGCCAAGGCCTGGACGTTCAGCCTGGACGACACGCCCGCCCCGGGCAGCACGCTGAGCTCGGCGACGGCCAAGGAGGTCGTGTTCAACGGCGTGCCGCCGGGGACGTGGCCGCTGTCGGTGAACGCGCCGGACGGGGTCGTGTGCAAGGCGCCGGAGAAGGTGCCGGCCGTGGCCAACAGCTACACCCAGGTGCTGGTCGGCTGCGAAGCGCTGACGGCGGGTACCGAAGGCGCCCCGGCGGAGGGCGCGGGCGACCAGCCGGACTCGGTGCCGCCCCCCGAAGGGAGCGAGCCGGGCGACGGTCCGCCCGCGGGGAGCGCCGCGCCGGTCCCGGGCGGCGGGGGCGAGGGGGACGGCGGGCCGGCCGGCGACGCGCCGGAGGGTGGAGCTACGGACCCCCGGTGAGGGTGCCTTCCGCCGTGCAGATCAGCGGGATCTCGGTGATCACGCCGGCCTGAACCGTCAGGTCGGTCGGGCCGAAGCAGTCCATTCCGGCGGGGGCCGTCCACTGGAGCGTCGCCGCCCCGACGGGCACGTGCACGAAGGACACCTCCGACTCGGCGGCCCCGCTCGGGATGGTGTTCCCGGCCTCCGCCTCGTCCTCCTCGGGGAACACGAACGGGCCGTGGGCACCCGGCGGGGTCAGCGTCGCGCTGCCGCCCGCGGGGTCTTCCCCCTCCTCGACCCCGAAGCTCACGAAGACCGTGCCCAGGCCGTCGTCGAACGCCACGCCGAAGACCTCCTCGTGGACCTCCTCCTCGTCGGTCTGGTCGAGCAACGCGAACGTCAGCGCCTGCGCGGGGATCAGGTAGCTGTACTCGCTGAACACCACCGAGATGGACATCAGGCCGGCCGACGTGGCGTTGATCTGCCCCGGGGCGAAGCTGTCCATGTCGAGCGTGAACTCGCCGGTGGCCGACGAGGTGCCCGAGTTGCTGCTGCCCACCTCGGAGAGGGCGGCCCCCTCCAGGGGCTCCTCGTTCTCGTCGGAGTCCTCGGTCAGCGTGACGCCGGCGATGCTGCCTTCGTCGGAGGGCGAGGCGGCCCACAGTCCGTCCAGCTCCTTGTCGACCGCGCTGTCGTCGTCGTCGCTGACGTCGTCGTCGTCTGTGGCGTCGTCGTCGTCTGTGGCGTCGTCGTCGTCTGTGGC
>CAYQEG010000049.1:0-41481 GCA_964416435.1 uncultured Rickettsiales bacterium | reverse complement strand
GAAGTTCATGCACGGCATCAAGGTGCTGATGGCGAAGAACTACATCGACAACCTCAGCGAGGAGGTCACCAAGGGCATGCGGGAGAAGGCACGCCAGGGCATGTGGCCCTCCCGCGCGCCCCTCGGCTACCTGAACACCAAGGCGCCGGGCGGCGCCAAGATCATCACGCCCGACCCTGAGCGGGCGCCCATGGTCATCAAGCTCTTCGAGTGGGGCGCGACCGGGGAGTTCTCCCTCAAGGAGCTCGCCGAGATGGCCAACAACGCCGGGATGCGGACGAAGCGCGGTGCGAAGCTGAAGTCCCGGATGCACGTCCACCGGATGCTCCACAACCCGATGTATACGGGCGAGTTCCAGTGGGACGGTGAGTGGTACACGGGCACCTACCAGCCGCTGATCACCGTGGACCTCTTCGACAAGGTTCAGGACGCCCTGGCCGCCCGCTTCAACGGCCAGCGGCGCAAGAGCCGCCACCAGTTCGCGTTCAATGGCCTGGTGAAGTGCCGAGAGTGCAGCTGCTCGATGACCGGCCAGATCAACAAGGGCAAGTACATCTACTACTCGTGCACCCACAACCGGGGCCCGTGCAGCCAGAACAAGTACATCCGCGAGGAGGAGTTCGAGCGCCAGTTCGTCCGGGCGCTGCGGGTGCTCCGCTTCGACGCCGAGGTGCTGGAGGAGATGAAGCAGACCCTCCGTGAGTCCTTCGAGGACCGCAAGGCGTTCCGGGAGGAGTCGGTGGCCCGGCTCCGCACCCGCCACGACAAGCTCCAGGCCCACATCGAGTCCATGTACGTCGACAAGCTCGAGGGCCGCGTGAACAACGCCTTCTTCGACAAGATGCACCGCCGTTGGCGCTCGGAGCAGGCCGAGCTCGTCTGCTCGATGGGTGAGCACGACACCGCCGACGCGGTCTGCGTGGAGGAGGGGATCCGGCTGATGGAGTTCGCCTCGATGCTGCCGACGGCCTTCGCCCAGGAGTCAGCGCACGAGAAGGGGAGGATGCTGAAACACGTGAACTCTAACGCCACGTGGGCCGATGGACGGCTCGAAGTCGAGTTCGCTCAACCCTTCGACATCCTTGCTGAAATGGCCAGTTCCCAGAACGACGAAGCCCCCTCGGACACGGGGTCCGAAGGGGCGACGTCTCTTATGGTACGCCCTAGGGGAATTGAACCCCTGTTTTCGGCGTGAGAGGCCGACGTCCTAACCACTAGACGAAGGGCGCATACCTTGCGATGGGATGGTTGAGGCGCGAGGACTTGAACCTCGAACCGCCTGATTCAGAGTCAGGTGCTCTGCCAAATTGAGCTACGCCTCATCAAAGATCTCGCTGCCGGTGCAGCGGCCGCAATAGATAAACGGCCCTCTCCGGCGTGTCAAGACAGCTTCGCGAGCAATCTGCTCCCGCTATCCTGCCGGCCCATGTCCGCTGCCCGGCCCTGCTTCGCCACCGGCTTCTATCCCGGCGACTCCGTCACCTGCTCCCGGCGGGTCGACGAGCTGGTCGCCGGGGTCCGGCTGCCGCCCGACCTCCCGGCCCGCCCGCTGGGGGGCCTCGTCCCCCACGCCGGGTGGGTCTACTCCGGCCCCACCGCCGCCCACCTCTGGTGCGCCCTCGCCGACGCCGAGCAGCCCCCGCAGGCCGTGGTGCTCCTCGGCGCCGTGCATGTCCGGGGAGTCGAGCGCGCCACCGTCTATTCAGGGGACGCGTGGTCCACCCCGCTGGGCGACGTCGCCGTCGACCGCCCGCTCGCCGACGCGATCGTCGCTGCGGGCCAGGGGGCCATCGCCTCGGGTACGAGGCAGCACGACGGAGAGCACTCGCTGGAGGTGCAGGCGCCCCTGATCCGGCGCCTGCTGCCGGACGTCCCCATCGTGCCCATCGCGGTGCCCGCCGACCGCCGCGCCCTCGACATCGGCGACGCCATCGCCTCGGCCATCAGCGCCGATGGCCGACGCGTCGCCCTCGTCGCCAGCTCCGACCTCACCCACTACGGACGCCGCTACGGCTTCGCCCCCGTCGGCGACGGACCCGACGCCCTCGCCTGGTCCAGGGCCAACGACCGGCGCCTCGTCGACCGCGCGCTCGCCCTGGACGCCCCCGGCGTGCTCGCCGAGGCCGACGCCCACCACAACGCCTGTGGCCCCGGCGCCCTCGCCGCCTGCATCGACGCCGTCAGCCACCTCGGCGCCACCGACGCGTTGCTGCTGGACCAGACCACCTCCCAGGACGTCCGCCCCAGCCCCTCCCCCGACCTGTTCGTCGGCTACGCCTCCGTCCTGTTCGCCTGACCGTGCCGACCTTCCTGTGGAACGGCCTGCGGTACCGCTGGCGCGCGACCTCCCACCGGCTGAGCCACCTCGGCTCCCGGTTCACCGACGACGGCCACGAGACCGCGCTGCGCATCGGCGCCTTCCCCCCCGACAAAGCGACCGTGAAGGCCTGGTACACCCGGCTGGACGGCCTCCCGGTCGCCCGCGGGGTCAGCCGGGTCCGCGTGCAGGGACCCATCGGCCAGACCGTCACCGCGCGGGTCGAGGCGACGCTGCCGCCGGAGGTGGGGGAGCACGGCGTCGGCGCGCTCCCCCTGCTCGCAGGCTTCCGCGTGGCCCCCGAGGCCAACCGCTCCGGCTGGCACTTCGGACGGCTCGCGCTGCGGCTCTACCCCGTCGAGCGCCGGGGCGACCGCCTCGCCTTCGACCTGCAGGTCCTCATGCGCCCGTCCGAGGCGCCGGAGCTGTTCCACTTCGGCAACGTCGGCTGGTCCTACGACCTGGACTGCTCCTACGACGTCGACGTCGAGTGGCTCGTGCTGCTGCCCACCGCCCCCTTGCCCTTCGAGGAGGGCACCTGGACCACCACCGTGCACCGGGGGCTGGACGTCGAGCACAGCGACGAGGTCGTGCTCGAGCGGCCCGCCTCGCCCACCTGCCCGTGCGCCGTCGGCGTGCGGGGGCTGGATCTGGAGGTCGGCTCCGTCGCGGGCCAACGGCGACGCAGCCGGGTCCTGCGCTACCACACCGGCCGGAACATCCGCGAGCTCGGGCTCTGGGTGGAGCTGGACGCCCTGGACGACACGTCGGTGCGGCTGCGGCCCGGCGTCGCGATGTCCAACCGGCCCCGAGGCTCCGTCGGCTACCAGCTGCTCCTCACGGCCGTGGTGCTCGCCGCGTTCGTCGGCGCCCTGCTCATCGACGCCACCACGGTGCGCATCCTCCTCGCCATGCTCGGGGCCGGCGTCGGCCTCGTCGGCCTCATCTGGCCCGGCGGCCCCTGGGCCTTCCCGTCGGTCCCCTGGAGCCTTCGCACCGCCCTCGACCTCGTCGTCGTCGGGCTCCCGGACGGAGCGGAGGCGACGTCCGGCGACGTCAGCGGCCTGCACGACGTGCCCGATGAGCCCCACACCTCGACCCAGCCCTTCGACGGGTAGACTCCCGCCGATGGCGCAGGAGTCCGACGCCCCACGCTGCGAAGAGCACAAGTACCGCCCCGCGGAGAAGCGGTGCATCTCCTGTTCGCGGCTGCTCTGCGCCGACTGCGCCCCGGCGACGCTCGACCCGCCCCCCGAGAAGGGGTACGGCGTCTGCGGCAAGTGCCAGCGCCGGGTCCGCCCGTGGGTCTGGAACCGGTACGCGGCGGGCCGGGACGAGGACTCGGGCAACCACATCAGCGAGGCGCTCCGGCTGCGGCGGGCCGCGATGCTTCGATCGGGCTGGGGGACCATCCCGTGGGCGTCGGTCGCCCCGATCGTCTGGCTCGGCTGCCTGGGGATCGCCTGGCTCGCCGTCGACGTCGCGGCGACGCCGGACATGCCGTCGTTCGAGCGCTTCGGCCTGGGGATCCCGTGGAGCCTCGCGGGGGCGGCCGTGGTTGCCACCTTCATGCTCTCCCTGCACACCCTGCAGCCCCCCGGCAAGGCGCCGGCGGCGACCCTGCAGCAGACCGCCCAGCTGACGGCGACGGCGTTCGTCGGTCCGGGGCTGGTGTGGCTGCTCGCCGGGCTCGTCGGGCTGGTGTCGTCCGGCGCGTTCGACGGGCGCCTGCTCGTCTACGCCGGCCTCGCGACGGTGCCCGTGGGCCTGCTGTGGGGGGTCGGCGTCGCCGGCTGGGGCATGGCCGTGCGACGCGGCGCCCACGCCGCCACCGGCGTGACGATGGCGGCGGGAGCGCTCGCGATGACTTCCGTGCTCGCCGGCCTGGTGGTGTTCATCTGGCTGAACCCGCCCTGGCAGGCCTGGGGCTGATCCCGCCGTCAGGTGACGGCGACCGCGGCGTCGCTGAGCCAGGTGCTCGCGAAGGGGTCGGACGACGACGGCGCCGCCAGCGTCACGTGCTGCTCCGCCTCGCGCCGGGATCGGCCCGACAGGAAGCCCGACAGCCGCGCCGCGCCCCGCTCGAGCTCCGTGTGGGGAGCCGCGCCGGAGAGCCGTCGGGAGGCGGTCGTCGCCTCGACGCCGCGGCACGTCGCCAGGCTGCGCACGCCCGAGCTTCGGGCCCCCTCGTCCTCCTCGTCGTCGACCACGGTGGCCCAGGCGCCCGACGCCTCGAACCGCAGACCCTCCCGGTCCAGCGCGCGCGCCGCCTGCCGGAGCGCCCCGGAGCCTCGCCCCGCGGCCAGCTCGATGCGGCCGGTGACCGCCGCGTGGATCACCGCCAGCGCGCCCCGGTCCCGCACCGCCCGCGCCGGCGGCAGCACCGCGATGGCGTCCTCCGCCCGATCCGCCTCGGCGCACGCCCGCGCCGCAGCCAGTCGACCGGCCAGCCGGAACCAGGTGCCTCCGGCCTGGCCATCCCGACACAGGCTCCGCGCATCGCGGAGCGCCCGGTCCGGCGACCCCGCCGCGGCGTGAGCCCGAGCCCGTACGCCGACCGCCCACGCCGTCAGCTCGCCCGCCTCCGCCGACGCCTCGTGGAGCGCCGCGTCGATCCAGTCCAGGGCCCGCTCGACCTCGCCCCGGTGCAGCGCGTCCAGGCTCAGCCCGACCGACGCGAAGACGGCCCCGGGCCGCCCTCGACGGCGCCCCGGGTGGAGCTCCTCCATCGCCGCCTTGAACGCGGACAGATCGCCGGTGAGGAGGCTCGCCAACCCGGCGAGGGCGCCGAACTCGCGCCGCAGCCGACGCTCGCCCAGTCGCCGAAGCTCCTCGCCCGCCCGCCCGAGCAGCCGCACCGCCCCCGCGGCGCTGCCGCCGAACAGCTCCACCACCCCGCGCCAGCCCACCAGCTCGGCGCGCTCCAGCGCGTCGGGGTGGGGACCCAACAGCTTGTCCGCCGACTCCAGCAGCCGGTCCACTCGCCGGGTGCGGCCGGCCGCGAAGCAGAGCACGCCAGCGAGCCGCCCGGCCGCCATCGCGGCGCGAGCGCGGGCCCCCAGGGACAGCGCCATGCGCAGCTCCCGGGTCGCGAGCAGCGCCCCCAGGGCCGGCCGACGCAGGGCCTCGAACCGCCCCGCCTGCTCCAGCAGCTCCAGCTGCAGCGCCTCGCGCCGGGTCGGCGCGCGATGGTCGGGCGCCATCCGAAGCCCCAGCAGCCGCCCCGGGTGCCGGGTGTTCTCCCAGCCGCGGGCGCGACGGGCCGCCTTGTCGTCGTCCGGCCAGGCCACGCCGAGCAGGCGCGCCGCGCCCAGCAGGTCGGCCTCGGCCTCTTCGACCTTGCCGAGACCCCACCGCGCGGCCGCCCGCAGCGTCAGCACCTCCGCCCGCTCGAGGTCGTCGGCGGCCCCCTCCAGGGCGCGGTCGAGGACCCGGGCGGCCTTGCGCGAGCGGCTCCCGAGCAGCAGGGCCCGGGCGCGGCCGAGCTCGGCGGCGAGGCGCTCCGACGCGCAGTCGCTGGCCCGCGCCACCTGCTCGTACAGGCGGTCGGCGGCGCGCCAGGCGCAGACGCTGCGAGCGCGGTCGGCGGCCCGACGCGCCACGTCCAGCCCGTAGGCCCGGTTCGGGCCCCGCAGCACGTGGTGCGCCACCGCGAACAGCCGGGCGTCGTCGAGCTGGTCGACGTCGCGACCGTCGGTCAGCACCCGCGCCGCGGCGGCGTGCAGGACGGGCCGTCGGGCCAGCGGCCAGGCCGCGGCGATCTCGCGCCGGGCGGGCTCGTGGGGGAAGCGCCAACCGGGCCGCCCCGCGACGTCGTCGACCATCGCCAGGAGGCCTGCGTCGTGGGCACGGTCGAGGGCGTGGAGGACCGGAGCGGCCCGCTCGCCCAGCTCGACGAGGACCCGGACCAGCTGGTCCGTCCGGAACGTGGCGCCGAGCACCGCCGCGGCCGCGAGGTAGCGTCGGGCGTCGACGCCCAACCCGTCGAGCCGGCGGACCATCGCGTCCACCAGGTCCTTCGGCAGGTGGGCCGTGGCGACCGCGTCCATGTCGATGCGCCAGCCGTCGCGCGTCGCTTCCAGGGCGCCGTGCTCCTCGAGGCTGCGCACCAACTGCACGGCGCGGCCCGGGCTGCCGTCGACCGCCCGGTGCACCCAGGCGGCGAGGTCCGTAAGCGCGGACGCTCGGCTGGAGACCATCGATCGGACCAGGGTCGTCACCTCGCCCGGGTCCAGGGCCGGCAGGACCACCCGGTCGAACCGGCGGTTGGCCAGGGCGGCGGCCTGGATCAGGAAGTCGCGGGTCTCGCCGTCCATCGACTCGACGTTGCTCGTCGGGCCGACCGCGGTCGCCGCGGTCAGCACGAGCAGGACCGGGTGGTCCGCCGCGACGTCGGCGAGCTCCAGGAGCAGGCGCCGGGTCGACGAGTCGGCCCGGTGGGCGTCGTCGATCACGAGCACCGTGGGGCGACCCTCGGTGGCGGTGCCGATCAGGGCGTCCCGCAGCGTGCGCACGAAGCGACGCCGGTCGACCGGCCCTCCCGACACGCCGGGATCGGCGAGCAGGGGGCCGCGAAGCGACGGAGCGATCGCGAGCAGCGGATCCGCCCGGCCGTCCAGGCTGCGCCGCAGGCTCCGCAGTCGGGCGGCGCGGTCGGGGTCGGACAGCAGGGGGAGCTGCGCCCGGAAGTGCGCCAGGGCCTGGACCGCGGGGTCGAAGGGGACGTCGTGACGCTGGCCGTGGCAGCGCCCGAACAGCACCAGACCGCCGCGGGCCCTCACGGCCTCCGCGAGATCCTCCACGAAGCGGGTGCGGCCCCCGCCAGGGTCGGACTCCACCAGCGCGACTCCGCCCAGGCCGCGGCCGGCCTGCTCGACGCGCGCCAGGACCGCCTGCCGCTGGGCTGCGCGCCCCACCGAGACGGGCACGGCGAGCCGGGTCGCCCGGTCCTCGGAGCCCACGGGGAAGGGGTCGAACTCCCCCCCGGCGACGCGCCGGAGGTCGGCGGCCATGCCGCTGGCAGACCGGTAGCGGTCGGCCGGCTCTCGCCGCAGGGCCTTGAGGAGCACGTCGCTCAGGGCGCGGGGCGCCGACGGGTCGATGCGGCAGGGATCCTCGACCCTCCCCGCCCGGTGGGCGTCGAGGATCTCGGGCGCGGTGTTGCCGTCGAAGGCGCGCCGGCCGGTCAGGACCTCGTACAGGGTCGCGGCGAGGCCGTACAGATCGACGCGGCCGTCGATCGCTCCGCCCAACCCCCAGGCCTCCAGGGCGAGGTAGGGCAACGTGCCGAGGATGACCCCGCGATCGAGGTCGGCGTGCACGCCGCGGACGCGGGCCATGCCGAAGTCCAGGAGCTTCACCGAGTCACCGGAGACCAGCACGTTGGCCGGCTTGATGTCGCGGTGCAGGATGCCGCGGTCGTGCACCCGGGCCAGCGCGTCGCACAGCTCGGCGCCCCAGCGGGCGACCCGCTGAGCGTCGGGCCGCTCGCCGCCGACGATGAGGCGGTCGAGGGACCGACCCGCGACCAGCTCCAGGGCGAGGTAGACGGCGCCTCCATCGAGCCCGGCGTGGATCAGCCGGACGATCGCCGGGTGGCCGACCTCGGCGAGGGCGGACGCCTCGTGACGCATCCGCAGCAGGTCGCCCGGCCGCACGCGGCTCGTCGAAGCGGAGTCCCGCTTCCCCCGCGCGGTCAGGATCTTGATCGCGACGTCGGTCGCGTCCGGTCCGGTGGAGAGGTCCGTCGCGCGCCAGACGACGGACTGAGCGCCTCGGCCGATCAGCTCCCTCAAGAGGAAACGTCCGCCGACCCGGTGACCTCTGGTGGGCCCTTCCCACGTCCAGGTGTTCATCCCCGCCTCCTGCGTCCGGTCGAGGGCCGTCCGGGCCCCCGGGCTTCGCCCAATCCGTCGCCTGCAAGTGCGTCAACGGGCTCGCCTTGCGCCGTTTCAAAAAGAAAGTCGAAAAAACCTGACCCTCGGAGGCCGCGAGCTTCGTTCCAGGGGACATGAGGACCGGTCTGCTAGCGTCTCCCGCCGTGAAGCCCTCCTGCGATGGAGCCCCCGGTGGCCGTTGACCCGCGGATCCGGGACCTCCTGGCCCGCTGGCCCGACGACCTGTCGGACTCCGAGCTGGGCGAGCTCCGGGCCGCCGCGGAGGCGAACCCCACGGTGGACGAGCTGCTCGCCGCCCTCGTGGAGGCCGAAGCCCTCCTGACCGGCGCCCCCGCGACCCCCGAGCTGTCCGACGGTGGCGCGGACCGGCTGCAGTCGATGGTCGACGAGGCGAAGGCCTGGTCCACCGGCGGGGCGACCCCCTCGGGCAACGCGGACGTCGTCGAGATCAAGGGCTGGTCCACCGGCGGCGCCACCCCGTCGGGCAAGGCCGAGGTCGAGGAGGCGAC
The DNA here is from genome assembly GCA_964416435.1 of uncultured Rickettsiales bacterium. Classification (GTDB taxonomy): domain Bacteria; phylum Myxococcota_A; class UBA796; order UBA9615; family UBA9615; genus CAYQEG01. Next base: position 32,758 of record CAYQEG010000049.1, on the reverse strand, counting down.
CGGCTGGTCCACCGGCGGCGCGACCCCCTCGGGCAAGGTCGTCGACTTCGGGGAAGCGCGCCGACGACGCGGGCTGCTGTCCAGCCCGGCGCTGATCGCCCTGGCGGCGGCGATCCTCATCGCCGGCGCCATGATGCTGCGCGACCGGCTCGCCCCTGAACAGGCCGAGTGGCGCGAGGACGACCGCTACGGCTTCAAGGACGACGACACGACCGACCGGCCCCGCATCGACGGCCAACTGTGGGTCATGGGAGAGACGCGGGTCCAGGACGGCGACGCCCGCCGGGCCGACGCCCCGGTGACCTTCCGCGCGGTGCTCGAGCGGGACGCCGCGCTGGTGCTCCTGGAGACCCAGGGCGAGAAGACCTGGGTCGTGCACCCCGCCCCCGGCGACGCCTGGGTCGTGCCCGCCGGCACCCACCTGCTGCAGCCGCCCGGCTCGTCGCCGGAGTACACCCCGGGGAGCGCCGGACCGGCGACCTACACGCTGGTCGCCTCCCAGCCGGACGACCCGATCACCGTACCGGACGGCCGGTTCGTCCCCTCGGTCGAGGCCCTGATCGACCGGCCCGGCGCGACGTACGCCCTGGAATCCGTCAAGATCGTGTGGGAGGAGGTCGACTGACGGTTGGGGGAGGCGCACCGCAGGCCGGCGAATCGGGTCGCGGCGATCGCGGTCGCCCTGCTGTCCCTGTCGATCCCCACCTCAGCGCTCGCCCAGGGCTCGTTCGGCGCCCCTGACGACGCGCCGCCCCGCGGCGACGGCGACCGCAGGGCGTTCCTGATCGGCATCAACGACTACCAGGACCCGTCGTTCTCCACCCTTCGGTACGCCCGCAACGACGCCGAGGGGCTCGCGGCGGTGCTGAACGACGACCGGTACGGCGGCTTCACCGCGGTAGAGGTGGCCGTCGACGGCGACATGACGGCGGCCGGGCTGATCAGCCGGATCGAGACCTGGGCGGCGACGCTGGCGCCGGACGACCTGGCGATGATCTACATCTCGTCCCACGGCACGCGGTTCGTGGACGAGCGGGGCCGCTCCCGGGTCTTCCTGGCCGCCGCCGACACGCTGCGCGCGGACCCGGTCAACACCGGGCTGCCGGTCCAGGCGCTGCAGGAGGCGCTCGAGGCGCTGCCCGCGACACGGCGGGTGCTCGTGGTCGACGCCTGCTTCACGGGGGACGGGAAGGTGTCGGACGGGGACGCCCAGGCGGCGGCGCGGTCGATGATCGACGAGAAGCTGCCGTTCTCGGACAAGGTGGCCGACAAGGAGGCCCAGCTGTTCGCCACGACGTACGGCCGGCCGGCGCTGGAGAGCGAGCGGCTGGGGCACGGCGTCTACACCGCGCACCTGATCGACGCGCTCTCGGAGCGGTTCGACGAGGCCGACCTCAACGGCGACCTGGTGGTGTCGGTGAGCGAGGCCCACGACTACGCCCGCGACCGCACGATGGAGACGACGGGTCAGCTGCAGATCCCGATGGTCTTCTACAAGCTGGTCGGCAAGGAGGACCTGCTGCTGTCGGGCGACCCGGGCTCCCGGCGCCGGGTCGAGATGGCGATGGTCTCCGCCTACGAGGGTCCGCAGCAGGGGCTGAGACTGTTCGTCGACGGCGAGGAGAAGGGGGCGTTCCCCCGCACCGTCCTGGTCGACCCGGGCAAGCACGCCGTCGAGTTCCGCAACCTGGACGGCAAGATCGTCGACAGCGGCCGGGTCCGGTTCCGCAAGGAGGGCGTCTACTCGGTCCGCAAGATCCGAGACCAGCTCAACGGGGGGCGTCACCTGGTGGCGGCCGGCTACACCCACACCTGGCTGCCGGGCGAGGCGCAGAACGACCAGGTCCCCGCCGCGTCGGGCTTCCGCGTCGCCTACAGCTTCCGGTTCCCCAGCCGCAACCCCCTCCTGCGTCGGCTCGGCCTCGTGTTCGACGTGGCGGCCGGCTTCTACGGTCCGCAGTTCACCGACATCGGCGTCAAGCCGTCGAGCACGCTGCTGGACGTCGGCATCGGCCCCGTCATCCGCCTCGACATCCCCTTCCTGGTGCTGTCGGTGCAGCCCCGGTTCGCCCTGGCGACGCTGTTCCGCCGCGAAGCGGACCAGCCGTTCCTCAACTGGACGTTCGGCGCGATCGGCGGCACCTTCGGCGCCGGCTTCCGCCCGATCAACCGACTGTCGTTCCAGTTCCAGTACACCCTGATGGGCTACGACGTCGGCATCCAGGGCGAGCAAGCCAAGCTGAACCTGATGCACCGCCTGGGCGGCCACGTCGAGTTCGGGTTCTGATAATGACTGCGACTTCGCGCCGCGCAGCGAGGCGCAGCCTCGCGTAGTCCCTAAGGAAAATAAGGCAGACGGTCCATGCGGGTCTCCATGAACCTCGCGAGGCGGTGGAAGTCGCTGCCGCGGCCGATCATCCGGACCTCCGTCTTCAGGGAGACCGAGTCGATGAGGTCGGCGAACGGGACGTACTCCAGGTCGAGCTGGCCGCTGCAGCTGACCATGTGGCCGTCCAGCCCCTCTTCGACCAGGGCGCGGAAGGCGCCGACCCCGAGCTGGCTGCCGAGCAGCACGTCGAACGCGTGGGGCAGCGCGCAGCGCGACTCGTAGCCCAGCTGGATCGGCTTGACCCGCTGCTCCCGGCCCGTGCGGGTGTGGTAGCGATCCGAGACCACCTTCGCGACCAGCTTGCCCAGGTCCAGGTTGCCCAGCGAGATGTGCCCGTGCTCGTCCCTCGCGACGTCCTCCAGGAGGTCGTCCGGCAGGTGCTCGGCCAGCCCCTCGGCCAGCACGACCGTGCCGTAGGGCTTCCGGTCGCGGGTCTCCCGCACCACCATCACCTCGACGACCTTGTCCGCCAGCGCGTACAGGTCGAGCTTGCCGTCCTCCCGCAGGAGCCCGTCGGGCAGGTCCTCGGGCGCGATGACCATGTTCGCCTCGCCCGCCACGCCGACGCCGTACGACAGCCAGCCCGCCTTGCGGCCCATCGTCTCGACCACGAACCAGCTGCCTGTCGCGATCGCGTCCGCCCGCAGGTTCAGCAGCTCCTTCGCCATGAAGTCGACCGCGGTGAAGAAGCCGAAGGTGAAGTCGATGCCGCGGTAGTCGTTGTCGATCGTCTTGGGCAGGTGCACGACCCGGATCCGCTTGCGCCCCTCGGGCAGCCGCTTGCCGTACTCGTACAGGAAGTTCGCGGTCTTCAGCGTGTCGTCACCGCCGATGGAGACGAGCGCGTCGACGCCGAGGTCGCAGAGCGCGCGGTAGACCGTGCCCAGCCGCGCCGTCTTGGCCGGGTCGTCCAGGTCCGCCGCGCAGGTGATGCCCTTGCCGGGGTTGGCCCGCGCCGTGCCGATCAGGATGCCGCGCACGTTGCGCATGCCGACGACGTCCCGCTCCTGCAGTCGGCGATAGTGCAGGTCCGGGAGCAGCGGCCGGTCCAGCGGGTCGTACCGCTGCAGGTTGCTGTAGCCCTTGAAGATGCCCAGCGCGTCCCGCCCCGAGTCGATGAACGACACCGCGGTCGAGGCGATGACCGCGTTCGCGGACGGCGCGGGGCCTCCCGAGAAGACGATGGCGATGCAGCGGATGGGACGGTCGTTCGGCATCCCGAGAGAGTATCTCAAAGGCGGGGCGCTTCGTAACTCAACCCAGAGTCACGATAACGAACCCCAGAGAATCACTCGACGAATCGGAAGGTGCCGCGCCACAGGAGCTGGCTGGTCCCGAACCCCGCGTTGACGTACTCCGAGCCGGGCACGTCGAACCGCGTCTGCCGGTAGGCGTTCTGCAGCAACATCGCCGGCCCTTCGCTGAAGAAGCCGAGCATGTCGCTGCTGTACGTGAACTCGCCGTCGTCCCAGGGGTAGACCATCATCACCGGCACGCCCTCCTGCTGGGCCGAGCCGATGACGTACAGGTACATCTCCGACTCGTCGTAGGTCTCCGCCGGGTCCCAGGTCACCGTCAGGTCCCCGTCCAGCGAGACGTCCAGGGCGCAGTACTCGGGCGTGTGCTGGGAGTAGACGCGGGGGAGCGTCGTGATGACCGTCGGGATCTGCCAGGCGGGGAGCTCGTTGTATCCGATGTCGCCGCCCGGGGTGCGCAGGTCGTAGACCGTGTCGGTGTGATAGTCGGGCAGGTCGAGGTCGACCGCCCGGTAGCTGATCCGGCCGTTGTACGGGTGGACCGTGCGGGTCAGTTCGATCGAGTTGTCCGGCCCGTCGAACCAGACCTGGGGACCCGCGTCGAACGTCTTGGTCGGGGGGCAGTCGGTCGACCCGTTGGTCATCGTGTGGCCGGTGCCGGCCAGGTCGAAGTGGGGCGGCGCGGCCATCGTCGAGAAGGCGCCGGAGCTGGGGCACGGGAAGTCGTTGGGCTCGTAGAAGGTCGCGCTGGCGTACACGCTCATCGCGAACTCGCAGTCGTCCTGATCGAAGGTGCGGGCGATGCCGAACGACAGCGACGCCCGGGCCCGCAGCGGGTCCGCGTCGACGGGGTAGATGGTGAACCCGTCGAGCAGCAGCCGGATCTCCGGGTCGCCCTCGGGCTGCACGGTGCGCACCTCCACGTCCCGGGGGCCGACGACGGCGTTGTTGCCGATCCGCAGCGTCGCGATCAGCTGCTCCGGGCCGGTCACCGCCACCGCCTCGGTCACGACCCCGGTGCCCAGGTCCACCTCCGTGGCGCCCTGCACGAAGGTCGCCCCGTCCGCGAAGATCCGGGCCTCGACGGTCTCGGACTGGTCCGCCTCGTCCGGAGTGATGGTCATCGTCAGGGCGCGTCGATCGACCAGGAAGCCGTGGTGGAGGGTGTACAGCTCGGCGCCCGGGTTGTAGACGGCGACGTCCACCGGCCCCGGGCTGGCCCGATGGGGGACGTGGATGGTGACCCGCAGCCGGGACGAGGAGATCACCTCGACGTGCTCGATCTCCACCTCCGTGCCGAAGCTCACCACCGTGTAGGACGGCTGGAAGCGGGTCCCCCACCCGGTGATCTCGACGATGGTGGTCTCGCCCAGCGACGCGCGGGCGGGGGCGAGCTGCAGGCTCCCCTCCTCGACGTAGAAGCCGTCGTAGGCGGTGACGCTGCGGTCTCGCCAGCGGACCTCCACGTCCCGGGGCCCGAGCGCCGCGCCGTCGGCGACGAACACCTGCGCCGTCAGGTGATACGACGAGTCGACGAGCAGCACCGGCACGTCCACGCCCGGTCCGAAGTCGACCTCCACCTCGCCCGGGCGCCAGTCGGTGTTGACGCCGACGATCGAGACATTTCGCGGCACTCCCGCGGAGCTGGAGTCGGGCGACAGGCGGATCGAGGCCGGACCCTGGGGCACCACCGGGCTCTCGTCCAGCGGCGGGACGCACGACAGGAGGCACAGGGAGAGCAGCGCTGGGAGGAAGGCCTTCACCGGCAGGGTCGAAGTCTAGCCCGTCCAGCGGCCGTTACCGGGGCGATCTCCAGCCCGACCACACTGTCCCAGATCGTCCCGCCTTCTTCAGATCTCTTGTTCGCGGCCGACCGACCGATAGGATCTTTTACGGAGAAAGAGGAGGCGGCTTCCTTGTCGTTCGACGACTACCAGATCCTCAATCCGATCGGCCGGGAGGACTCGGGCCTGTGGCTGGCGTGGCGGGAGCTCCCGATCCCGGCTCGCGGGCACTACACGGTCTACGAGGTGAGCCCCGGACGGGCGGCCGAGCCCGACATGCAGGAGCGCATGCTGCGCGCCGCGCACGTCGGGCGGGTCGTCGATCACCCGGCGCTGGTCCGGATCCACGAGGTCCTGATCGAGGACGGCCGCGCGGCGGTGGTCGCCGACCACGTCGACGGCGTCGACCTGGAGCGCGTGCTGATCCGGCGCGAGGCGGCGCGCGATCCGGCGCCGCTGGAGGTCTCCCTGGAGATCGTCGCCCGCGTGCTCGAGGCGGCCCACCACATCCACCGGGTCACCGACGAGGCCGGCGCTCGCTGCTACCACGGCCGGATCGCCCCCTCGAAGGTCATGCTGACGACGGACGGCGGGGTGAAGCTCTGCGGGTTCGGCGTCGCCGGTGACCTCGGCGAGCGCCGGGGGCCCGAGCGGCTCGGCCCCGCCGCCGACCAGTTCGCCGCGGGCCTGCTGCTCCTGGACCTGGTGCTCGGCCGCCGGCTCGCCCTGGACGAGTCTCTGCAGCCCTCGGCGGGGCGCTGGTCCCGGACGCTCAAGCGGGCGATCAAGGACGTCGACGTCGAGTCGCCGGTGGCGCCCGTCCTGCTCCGCATGCTCGCGGTCCAGGCGGCGTGCCGGTACCCGGACTGCGGTGAGGCGGCGGCCGACCTGCGGCGCGTGCACGCGTCGTTCGGGTCGCACCACCAGCTGCCCGCGTTCGCGGCGGCGGAGGTGGTCGCGGTGCGTACCGACTTCCCCGACCCCACCGAGCTGGACCGGGAAGACGACCTGAAGGTCCCGTCCAGCGAGTGGCTGGTGGACTTCAACGAGGAGGACGAGGAGGAGTTCCTGGAGACGCAGGTCGACGGACCGGTCATGCGCTCTCCCACGGTGCCTTTCTCGCCGACCTTCGTGCCCAGGGCGTCCTGGTACTGGGTCGACCCCGGGGTCACCGCCCGGGAGCGGTTCCTCGCCGGCCTCGACGGCTCGGAGCCCGGAGCGAAGCCGGACCCCGCCAGCCAGACGACGCTGGGGTACCACGACCCCTGGGCGGACAAGGAGCTGCCGTTCGACCCCGCCCGTTCAGTGGACGGCATGCGGGTACACGTCCCCCTCGACCCGGCCGGCTCCGACCCCCGCGGCGCTGCCTACGAGGCCCCGCCGAGCATCTCCGAGACGACGGCGCGGTTCGAGGGCAACCGGTTCGCCGACCCCGCCGGGTCGGACCCCTACGCGACGGCGATGGGCGCGGCCCAGAGTGGAGCCGAGAGCTCGTGGCACGCCAGCGGCCAGGACAGCACGGCGACCGTGCCCTTCTCGAACACCTACGCGCCGGTCGGCGTCTACACCCGCTCGGTGCCCGCGTGGGTGCTGGGCCGGGAGACTGCGCCGATCCCGATCCCGCGCCGGGGCGACCCCACCCTCGACGCGCTGCCCGACGGCTGCTCGCTGCCGCCGTCGGGCGCCACCGCGTCCCACAACCTGTCGCTGCCCGGCCGGGAGATCAAGGAGCGCCGACGCCGACGCCGGCGCGGGGCCGCTCGTCGCCGGACCTCGGACAGCGCCCGCGTGCGGATCCGCGGCCGGCTGCGCGACCAGGCTCGACGCCGACGCAAGGAGCACCTCCGGGACGAGGTCGCGACGAGCGGCATCGCGAGGATCTGGAACTACGAGAACGTGCTCGAGGCGAGCACCGCCATCCGGGTGTTGGTCGCCTTCGTGGTGATCTGCCTGCTCGTGATGATGCTGCACGTCTACAAGGCGAAGTTCCTCACGGCGCCGGTCGATCCGGGCGCGATCCCCGCGCCGACGCCGTTCCTCGTGGACTGACGCCGCCGATCAGAGCGCTTCGAGGAGCCGGGGCTGGGACCGGCTGCCGTCCGTCGCGACCACCCGCCCCGCCGGGTCACGCAGCTCGACGTACCAGGGGGTGAGGCCGAGCCACTCACCGTCCATCAGGAACGTCACCGTCCAGCCGTCGTCGTCTCGGCCCATAGGGTGTGAGGTCCACTCCGCCCCCTGTTGACGGATCCAGGCGACCGGCTCGTAGCCCGGCGGAGCGTCGGCCTCGACGCGGATGACGAACGGCCCCTCGGCGACCGCGCGGTGCCGGGCGATCGCCGACACCGTCGCCACGACCGGAGCGTCGGGCGACGCCGCTTCGACGGCGGGGGTCGGCGTGGCCCGTTCGGGGGCTGCTGTAGCCAGCGGCGTCGGAGCGGGCGTGGAGGCGACGGCGGGCGTCGGCTCGGCCGAGAGCGGCTCGACGACTGTCTCGGGCGTCGGCTCGACCGCCGCGGGCGTCGGCTCGACCGCCGCGGGCGTCGGCTCGGCGGTCGCGAGCGGCTCGGCCGCGTCGGGCCGGAGCCACCAGCCGACGGCGAGGCCGACCACGAGCAACAGCACCGGCAGCGCCCACGAGATCGTCGGTCGGGCCGTCGGCTCCGGCGCGCAGAAGCCGGCCAGGGCGGCAGCGGCGTCCTCGACGCAGGCGAAGCGCTCGACCGGGTCGGTCGCGACCATCCGGTCGAGCCACCGGCGGGTCTCGGGCGGATAGCCAGGGAGGACCGACGGCGGCAGCGTCGCCCCGCTGGCCGCAAACGCGAGGGTGCGACCGACCGAGAACAGGTCCGCCCGGAGCGTCGCCTTCATGCCCTCCCGACACTCCGGCGCCATGTAGGCGACGGTGCCGACCACGTCGCCCGTCCGGGTCAGGCCGAGGTCGGTCTCGAGGTGCGCGATCCCGAAGTCCCCGAGCTTCATCGCCCCCTGCAGGGTCAGGAAGATGTTCCGCGGCTTGATGTCGCGGTGGACGATGTTGGCCGCGTGCACCGCCTCGGTCGCCGACAGGAGCTCCCGGGCGAGCTGACTCCAGGCGGCGAAGTCGAAGGGGCCGTGGTGCTCCACCCGGTCGTGCAGGCTGCCGCCGGGCACGTACTCCAGGACGAGGTAGGCCGTGTCCCCCTCGATGCCGACGTCGTAGACGTGGACGATGTTGGGGTGGTTGAGGCGGGCGGCGGCGCGCCCCTCTTGCCGGAACCGGATCGCGAGCGTCTGGTCGGCGAGCCCGGCGGCCGTGAGGGTCTTGATGGCGACCCGTCGGTCGAGTCGGGGGTCGTGAGCCCGGAACACCTGGCCCATGCCGCCGCCGGCGATGAACCGCTCGACGCTGTAGCGGCCGAACTGCGCCGGGAGGTCGGAGGCCTCCCCCCCGCCGCCGGTTGCGCCCCCGGTGGTCCCTTCGTCACCCATCACCAGCGTCCGGCGAGCCCGATCCCGGCCCGGCGTTCGGCCGGGTCGACGTCCAGCCACACGGCCACGTGGGGACGCGGCGCCACGGCGCCGCTGATCGTGGTCACGGCGCCGGCGGCGATGCCCAGGCCGCCTCCGATGGCGAAGCCCACCCCCAGCCGAAACGGCGCCTCGCCCGACTCCCAGGTGTCCAGGTTGCCGGCGAGGCCGAGCCCTCGATCGACCTGGGACAGCCCGACGCCGAGCGCGACCGCGCCCCCCGCCACGAGGCTGAGGCCCAGCACGACGCGCGTGGTGGGGGCCCTGCGGGCCGTGGGCGGCGACGCCGGCGGCGGGGCCGAAGGCTCGGGGGCGGGCTCCGAGACCGACGTCGGCTCGGGCTCCGCCGGCTCGAGCGGGAGATCGGCAGGCTCGGGCCCCGCGCCGGGCAAGCGGGCGCGGAGGTCGGCGCTGGCCTGCAGCTCCCGCTCGCTCAGCTCGAAGCCGTCGAAGCGGTCCAGGGCGACTCCGGCTTCGCCCCACTCGCTCAACTCGGCGTGGCACAACGCCTTGAAGTACCAGGCACGGCGCCCCTCGGGGTGGATGCGGACGGCCGACTCCAGCTGACCGAGCGCCTCGGCGCAGCGGCCCGCCTCGACCAGGTCGGCGGCTTGCAGCACGTACTCCTGGGCGCGCTCGGCGGGGGTCGCCTCCTGGGCCGCCGCGGTGGGTCCGGTCAGCAGCACGGCGAGCAGGCACAGGCACGCGATGCGGCTCACGGCGGCGGCTCGCACACCTGCCACGCGGTGCCGGGGATCGGCGCGCAGGACTCGCCGGGCCCGCAGTCGTCGAGGTCGTCACACCAGGCGCGGCAGCGGTGGTCGAACGGTCCGTCCGTCGCCTCGCGGCAGACCAGGTCGGGGGCGCAGCCGGCCTCGGGGTAGCCCGGCACGCAGCCGTCCCCCACCGCGCCCATCCCGGCCGGCACGCACACCTCGGCGGCCCCGCGGATCTCACAGCCGAAGAGACCGTCGGGCCCGCACGACGGGTGGGTCGCGGCCCCGGGCAGACACTCGTCGGGCTGGCGACAGACCCAGTGGTCGGTGTCTCCCGCCGCTTCCAGGGCCGCCGGGTGGCCGTCGGCCCGACGGCAGTACCCGCCGTCGCCATCGGGGCCGCCGTCGTCGTCGTCCGGCCCCGGGCCGTCGTCGTCGTCCGGCCCCGGGCCATCGTCGTCATCCGGCCCGCCAGCGTCATCGTCGTCCGGCCCGCCGCCGCCGCCGCCGCCGCCGCCCCCGGGGCCGCCACGGGCGCCGCCAGCGCAGGTGTCCAGGGCGCCCTGGCAGATCCCGGCGCACTCCCGGATCCGGGCGTCGCACTTCTGATCCGAAGGGCAGTCGTCGTTGCTGAAGCAGACGTCGCTGTCCGCCGGGGTGGGGCAGCCCGACCCGCGGACCGCGTCGCAGCTCACCTCGCCCGCGGCGAGCGCCTCGAGCGCGTCCCCCTCCAGCAGCTCCCCGCCCAGCACTACGCCACGGATCGCGCCGGCCTCGCCGAAGCAGCCGAGGTCGGTCCAGGGGGTGCATCCCGGGCTCAGGATCAGCAGATCGGCGCGGCGGCCGTCCCCGGCGGTGACCCCGTCGCGGAGCGTCCCCAGGTCCTCGCGTCCGAGCCGCTGCGCGGAGAGCACGGTCGCCTGCTGGAGCACCGCGTGGTGGTTGAGGTCATCGGCGTAGACCGACCCGGCGAGCAGGGAGAGCTCGTGGTGAAGGCCCAGCCCGTGGGGCACGAACGGCGCGCCAGCGGCGCTTCCGGCGATGAGGGGGCCCGGGCCGAGCCGCTCGAGGTTCGCGGCCGCGATGTCCCGCTGGTCCGCCGCCATCGCCGCTCGCGCCCGCCACGCGTCGAGCGTGCCGCCGTCCTCCTCGCCGTCCGCGTAGACCATCCAGGTCGCCCGGGTGATCGCGGGCACCCTGGGGTCATCGACGAACAGGGGCGAGCCGGCGCCGGCCCGGGCGAGCAGGTCGTGGGCTGCGAGCGACGACGCCACCCAGTCGACGTCGGCGGCAGCGGCGGCGGCCATCTCGTCGAGATAGGGAGGGTTGGCGAACCGCGTCACGTCGGCGTCGAGCGCCGCGGCGAGGTCGTCGGAGCTGGCGATCCAGGCGACGTAGTCGGTGCCCGCGGGGGCCTCGAGGTCACCCGGGTCCGCCCCGGCGCCGGCCCGAAGCGCGGCGACGCGGTGGGTGCCGAGACCACCGAGAGGGTCGGACAAGGGGGGCGCGTCGAAGCACCGGTCCCCTCGCCACAGCCGCTGGCAGGGGGCCGGCGCCGGCACGTCGTCGGCGGACGGCGCGGTGGTGTCGCCCAGCACCGGGCCGGCGGCGATGATCTCGGGCCCGACGATCTCGCCGGCGGCGACCCGGGCCTGGAGCTCGAGCACCCAGGCCGGCGAGCCGGTGTCCACGACGGTGGTGACGCCGGCCGCGAGGTGCGCACCGAGCGCCATGAGGCTCAGGTCGCCGAGGTCGGCGGGGGTCCCGGGGTCGGCGAGCCGAACGGAGCCATCGATCAGCCCCGGCATCACCACGCCGCCGCCCGCGTCGACGATCGTGAACGAGCCGGCGGGCGGCTCGCCCAGGGCGACGTGGATGACGCGGTCGTCCAGGATGACGACGTACCGGTCCTCGAGGACCTCGCCCGTCCCGGTCCACACCAGGGCGTGGTCGATGACCCAGGCCCCGTCGGGAACGGGCGCGGCGGGGTAGCAGCCCACCAGGAACAGCACCGCCACCAATCCGCGCTCTCGCCAGCCCCGCACGTTCCAAGGATAGCTGGCCCGCATGCAACTTGGCCCAGGTGGACTGTCAGAAGACGTAAGGGGCCGCGGGCGTCACGCCGAAGGCGACGGGTGCCCGGCCCCGCCGAGCCGCGGGCTCCAGGCTCGGGGCTGGTGCGACTCGCCGTCCAGATCCTGCTGCTCGATGACGGCGACGGCGTCCCTCAGCTCGCGGACGAGGCGCCGGAGGACGTCGTCGAGGGAGAGCACGCCGATCGGGCGCCGGTCGGCGTCCACCACCACCATGCGACGGACGCTGTTGCTGCGCATGATGGCGACGGCGGTGCGCAGCTCCGACCCGATCGCGACCGATGCCGGCCCGCCGGTCATGACGGTGGAGACGGGCGCGTCGACGTCGGCATCGGGCGCGGCGAGCACGCGCACCACCAGGTCGCGGTCGGTGACGATCCCGGCGAGCGTGCGGTCCTCGCGCACGACCACCAGGGTGCCGACCCCCCAGTCGGCCATCATGGTCGCGGCCGCTCGGATCGAGGTCTCCGGCGAGCAGGTGGCGACGTTGTGGCTGCAGAGTTCGTTGACGGACATCGGGACCTCCATGCGCCCATCCGGCGGGTCGGGTGGGCGCCCCTCCAAAGGGCAAGAAGCGTGCCTGGGAGCGCCCCGAGGGCGGGGGTCGGCCGGGCCCCTGTCGCTGTGCAGGAGGACACGGTCGGCGTGGAGAAGTGCACGGTCCCGGCGGGGGGTGGGCCCTCGTTCCGTCGAGCAACGGAGCAAGGAGCAAGGAGCAAGGAGCAAGGAGCAAGGAGATTGACTTGTGGGGGGCGGCCCCCTACCTTCCGCGACCCATGGCAGACGGCCTTCGAAATGTCGCCATCATCGCGCACGTCGACCACGGCAAGACCACGCTGGTCGACGCCATGTTGGCGCAGTCCGGAGGGCTCGCCGAACAGCGGGGGGTCGTCGAGCGGGTGATGGACTCCAACGATCTCGAGCGCGAGCGCGGGATCACCATCCTCGGCAAGGCGACCTCCATCCGCCATCACGGCGTGAAGGTCAACATCGCCGACACACCGGGCCACGCGGACTTCGGCGGCGAGGTGGAGCGCATGCTCACCATGGTCGACGGCGTCGTGCTGCTCGTCGACGCGTCCGAGGGGCCCCTCCCCCAGACCCGTTTCGTGCTCGGCAAGGCGCTCGACGCCGGACTGGCGACCATCGTCGTGCTGAACAAGATCGACCGCCCCGACGCGCGCGCCGAGGAGGTCCTGGACGAGGTCTACGACCTGTTCATCGACCTGGGCGCCGAGGAGCACCAGCTCGAGTTCCCGGTCTTCTACACCAACGCCAAGGCCGGACTCGCGAGCACCGAGGCCGACGTGCCGGGCACCAACCTGGAGCCGCTGCTCGACTCCATCCTGGAGCACATCCCGCCGCCCGAGGGCGACCCCGACGGCGTGCTCCAGGCCCTGGTCACCAACATCGACTACAACGAGTACATCGGCCGCCTGGGCATCGGCCGGGTGCGCAACGGCACCCTGCGCGAGGGCGACATCATCGCCGTCGTCGGCGACGAGGCGACGCGCAACTGCAAGCTGTCCCAGCTGTACACCTTCGAGGGGCTCGAGCGTGTCCGCGTCCTGGAGTGCCCCGCCGGCGAGATGTACTCCGTCGCCGGCATCGAGGACATCCAGATCGGCGACTCCCTGACCAGCTCGGAGGACCCCCAGCCGCTCCCCCGGGTCAAGGTCGACGAGCCGACCATCGCCATGTTCTTCATGGCCAACACCGGCCCCTTCGCGGGTCGCGACGGCAAGTACGTCACCTCCCGCAACCTGCGCGACCGGCTCGAGAAGGAGCTCCGGGGCAACGTCTCCATCCGCGTCGAGGACCTGGGCGACTCGTTCAAGGTCGTCGGGCGCGGCGAGCTGGCGCTGTCGATCCTGATCGAGAACATGCGACGCGAGGGCTTCGAGCTGTGCGTCAGCAAGCCCGAGGTGATCGTCAAGGAGGGCGAGGACGGCCGGAAGCTGGAGCCCTACGAGCTCCTCGACCTCGACCTGCCGCACGACTACCTGGGCGTCATCACCGAGAAGCTGGCCCGACGCAAGGGCTTCATGGGCGACATGAAGACCATGGGCAGCGGGCGCATCCGCGTCACGTTCCGGGTGCCGTCCCGAGGCCTCATCGGGTTCCGCCAGGAGTTCCTCAACGACACCCGCGGCACCGGCATCATGAACGCCCTGTTCGAGGGCTGGTCGCCCTGGGCGGGGGACATCAGCTACCGCACCAACGGCGCGATCATCTGCGACCGCCAGGGTCGCACCCGGCCCTACGCCCTGTTCCACCTGCAGCCCCGCGGCATCCTGTTCATCGGCGCCCAGACCGACGTCTACGAGGGGATGATCGTCGGCGAGCACGCCAAGCTGCAGGACCTGGACGTCAACGCCTGCAAGGAGAAGAAGCTCACCAACGTGCGCGCGTCCGGCAAGGACGAGGCCGTGGTGCTGTCTCCGCCGAGGCTGATGGGCCTGGAAGCGGCGCTCCAGTGGATCGCCGACGACGAGCTGGTCGAGGTCACCCCCAAGACCATCCGCATCCGCAAGAAGGTCCTGCAGGCCAACATCCGGCCGAAGAAGAAGAAGGCGTAGTACGCTGCGCGGTCCATGAGCCGGCTCGTCTCGCTGCTGCTGTCCTTCGCGCTCCTGTTTGCGCCGCTGCTCGCCTACGCCGACGACGGCGCGGCCCCCGCTCCCGAACCCGAGCCTGAGCTCGCCGCCCCCGCCCGGGTGGACGATCTCGGCCGCCCGTTCCCCGACCCCCTGCTGCTGCGCCGCAGCCGCACCTGGACCGGCCTCGGGGCCGGCATGACGGGGCTCGGCAGCGCGATGGTGGTGACCGGGCTGTTCGTCGGTTCGGCCTTCGCCCGGGGCGAGATCGTGCCCCCCCGGCTGGAGCTGGCCGGCCCGCTGGGTGACCGGCTGGGGGACAACGCCGGCGCGATCATCCCCGTCGTCGTCCTGCTCGGCGGCGGCCTGCTGCTCGACGTCGTCGGGGTGCCCCTGCTCTCCGCCGGCATGTTCATGAACAAGCAGCTGCGACGCACCATCAAGGGAGCCGAGAAGGTCCCCCGCACCGTCGCCAACGAAGAGCGCTACTGGAACGCCTACGCCAGCCGCATGTACGCCCAGGCGATGATGATCACCGGCGGCGGACAGGCCATCCTCGGCGTGCTCACCCTGGTCGCCATCGCCGCCCTCATCGGCACGGAGAACTACGACCCCTGGATGTGGCTGGCGGTCGGCGGGGAGTTCGTCGCCGGCGCCGCGTTCATCGTCGGCGGGCTGCTCCTCGCGCGCGACGCGGATCAGAAGATGGAGGGCGTGCGCGACGAGGTCGACCCCATGCGCCAGCAGCAGGCGCTCCTGCAGCTGGTGCCGGTCCCGGCGTTCGCGACCGTGCCCCGGGACGGCGGCCCCGACGAGGTGCGCGGCTCCCTCACGTGGTCGTTCGCCTTCTGAGCGCCGACCCGATTCCATGTCCTTCCCCTCGATCCACGCGCCGCCCGATCCGGACCGCGGCACCGCGCTGCCGTCGCTGAGGACGGCGATACCGGGCCCCATCGGCTCGGCCTGGATCGACGTGCTCGCCGCCCACGAGTGCCCCGCGATCACCGCCCGGCGGGCCCGACGCGCGGACCGCACCGGCGTCGAGCAGGACCCGATCGTCTGGGAGCGGGCCCTCGGGTCCAACGTCTGGGACCCCGACGGCAACCGCTACGTCGACCTGACGGGCGGCTTCGGCGTGGCCAGCGCAGGGCACGCCAACCCCTTTGTGCTCGACCGGGTGCGCGACCAGCTCGGACGCCTCGTGCACGGCCTGGGCGACGCGTTCCCCGGGCTGCCTCGCATCCGCCTCGCCGAGGCGCTCGCGCGCGTGCTCCCCGGCGACCTGTCCCAGGTGATCTTCGCCAACGGTGGGGCCGAAGCGGTGGACGCGGCGATCAAGACCGCGGTCATCGCCACCGGGCGCAGCGGGATCGTCGCCTTCGAGGGCGGCTACCACGGGCTGACCCTCGGCGTGCTGCCGGCGTCACACTACCGCGAGGGCTTCCGCGCCCCCTTCCGCGGGGTCACGGGCGACTTCGTGAGCTTCGCCGGCTACGGCGAACCGCTGGCCCTGGACACCGCCGATCCGCCGGCCGCGGTGCTGGTCGAGATCATCCAGGGACGGGGCGGTGAGCGCGTGCCGCCGCGGGGCTGGCTGGCGTCGCTGCGAGCGGAGTGCGACCGCGTCGGGGCGCTGCTGATCTTCGACGAGATCTTCACCGGCTTCGGCCGCACCGGCGACCTGTTCGGCTCCGGCTCGGAGGCGGCCGACGGCGTCGTGCCGGACCTCGTCACGCTGGGCAAGGGCATGACGTCGGGCTTCCCGCTGTCCGCCTGCGTCGGCACCCCGGACGTCATGGCGCGCTGGGGATCGAGCGACGGGGAAGCGCTGCACACCTCGACGTTCCTCGGGCACCCCGTCGGGTGCGCCGCGGGGCTGGCCATCATCGACCTGTTCGAGCACGAAGGGCTGCTGGAGCGCGCCCGGGCGCTCGGCGCGCTGATGGGCGAGACGCTGACGGCGCTGGCGGCCCGCCACCCCGGCCTGTTCGGCGCGGTGCGCGGCCGCGGGGCGATGCGCGGGCTGGAGGTCCGGGTCGACTCGCTCTCGCACGTCCCTGCGGGACATGCTGACGCGGCTCGCCCCTCCGGGCCTCGCGACTCCATGACGGTGTGCCGGGCGATGCTCGCCGAAGGCTGGCTCGTCCTGCCGGCGGGGATCGAGGGGGAGGTGCTCTCCCTGGCGCCCCCGTTGACGATGACGGAGGCCCAGTGGCTCGCGGCCGTCGAGGCGCTGGACGGCTGCGCGGGGAGGCTCTCGTGACGTCCTTCAGCGACGCGCTCCACGAGCGGGTGCAGCGCGCGATCCTCAACTCCAAGCCGGAGGTGCGGCGCTTCTGGGAGTGGCCCGACGCAGCGTTCGAGCGGCTCGCCCGAGCGCTCTTCATCCACCAGTACACCGAGTGCGCCCCCTACCGACGGTACTGCGACGTGCGCGGGGTGACGCCCTGGAACCTGCCGTCGTGGGACCGCATCCCGGCGGTACCGACCGACGTCTGGGCCACGCTCGACCTGTGCACGTTCCCGCAGGAGGAGACGGTCGTCACGTTCCAGACGTCCGGCACGACCCGGGGCGTCCGCGGCAAGCACCACCTGCAGCGGACCGACACCTACGAAGCGAGCCTCGGCCCCTGGCTCGACGCCTTCCTGCTCCCCGACCGCGAGCGGCCGGAGATCCTGGTGCTCGCCCCCGACCGCGGCCAGGCGCCGGACAGCAGCCTGTCCTGGATGCTCCAGTGGGCCGTCGACCACCGCGGCTCGACGGGCAGCCGGTTCCTGTGGAACGACGACGGTCCGGACCTCGACCAGGCGATGTCGGAGCTGCGACGGGCGGTCCGGACCGGCGCCCCCGCGCTCCTGATGGCGACCGCCCGAGCGCTGGAGGCGCTGTACGAAGGCGGGCTGGCCGGCCAGCGGAACATCAGGCTGCCCGCGGGCAGCCGGGTGATGGAGACGGGCGGCTTCAAGGGCGCCGAGCAGACGATGGACGGCGAGGAGCTGCGGGTGGAGATCGCCCGGTCCCTGGGCATGCACCCCAGCCGCGTGGTCTCCGAGTACGGCATGACCGAGCTCGGCAGCCAGGGCTACCACCCCGTGCTGCGCGCCGCGGTCGACATCTCCACCGACCGTCGCTTCGGCCGCTACGGCGAGTCGCGGCTGTTCGTGTTCCCGCCGTGGTGCCGCGTGCGGGCGGTCGACCCCGACACCCTGGAGGTCCTGCCGCTGGGCCAGCGCGGGCTGCTCTGCTTCTGGGATCTGAGCAACGTCGACTCGATCTGCGCGGTGCAGACCGCGGACGAGGGCATCGTGTTCCGGGAGGGCGTGCGCCTGTTCGGCCGCGCCCCCGGGGCCACCCCTCGCGGCTGCTCCCTGGCGGTCGACGAGATCCTCGCCGCCAACCAATCCTGATGACCCTCCTCCGCTGGCTCCCCGGCGTCGACCTCGCCGCCGATCGTCCGCTCCCCCGGCCGGACGACGGGCTGGAGCAGAGCCTGTCGACGACTCCGGAGGAGGACCCCCGCTTCGTCGAGCACTCCCCGCTGCCCGCGGCGTGGGCGCTGCCGGCGTGCGCGGCCACCCTGCGCGCGGCCGGCGAGGAGCTGAGGCGGCTGCCCGTCGAGGCCCGCGCGGCCGGGCTGTCCCGCGTCGCCCGGAGCTGGCTCGACCCCGACGACGACACCCGGCGCGAAGCGCTGCTGCGGCTGCCCGACGAGACCGGCCTGCACGAAGCCATGGTGGCGTGGGGCCTGGACCGTGCGTTCGAGGTCGTCACGGACGACGCGCTGCTCGCGTGGTGGGCGCGGGAGGGGGCCGGCGACGACCGCGGCCCCCGGCTGACCGGCCACGTGCAGGCGGGCAACGTCTTCGCCGCCGGCGTGCCGCCGGTGGTCGCGTCGGTGCTCGCCGGGGTCCCGGCGCTGGTCAAGGCCCCGTCGACCCAGCCGACGTTCGCCGCGCTGTTCGCCCGCTCCTTCGCCCTGCACGCCCCCGAGCTCGGACCGTGCGTCGGCGCGGCGGCCTGGAGTCGGACCGACGAGCTCGCCACCGCCTCGCTCCTGGCCGCCGACGCGGTCTACGCGTTCGGGGACGACGCGACGGTCGCCGCGATCCGGGGGGCGGCGCCGGCCGAGACCCGGGTGCACGGCTTCGGCCACCGGGTCAGCGCCGCGGTGATCTGTCGAGAGGTCCTCGCGGGCCCGCCCGACGAGCTCGACGTGGCGCTGGACGGGCTCGCCGCGGACGCCCTCGCCTGGGACGGCGGCGGCTGCCTCACCCCCCGCTGGACGTTCGTCGAGGGCGACGCGGGGGAGGCCGATCGGCTCGCCCGTCGGCTGGCCGCCCGGATCGAGCCGATCGTGAATGCGCTGCCCGCTCGCCCCCTCCTTGCCGGCGCGGGGGCCGAGCGTGCCACGTGGCTCGCCGAGACCGCCTTCGTCGGCTGGTCGGCCCACGGGCCGGGTTGGGGTGTCGCTTCGCTCCCCGCGGCGCGGCTTCTCCCGGTGCCCCCGGGTCGCGTGATCTGCTTCTTGCCGGTCGGCGGCCCGGACGACGTCGAGGCGACGCTTCAGCCCCTCGGTCCCCGCCTTCAAGGCCTCGCGGTGGCGGGGCCCCGATCCCGAGCCGACGAGCTCGGCGCGCGCTTCGCCAGGATGGGCGTGAGCCGCGTGTGCGCCCCCGGGGAGCTGCAGCGGCCCCCCGTCGACTGGAACCACGACGATGTCCGACTCCTCGCCACCCTCCGCTGAGCCGCTCGGCGACGCGCCCGAGGCGGACGACCGCCCGGCCCCCAAGCGGGTCGAGCGACGGCCGCTGACCGTGCGCTCCATCGAGTCGCTCGACTGGCCGCTGATGCTGGAGGCGCTCGCCGACTGCGCCGCCACCGCCCGCGGGCGCCAGGCCTGCCTGGACCTGCCGTTCCTGGAGTCCGCCGTCGCCGCCCGGGCCGCCCTCGCCGAGGTGACCGAGATGATGGCGCTGCGCGCCGACGCCGCGCAGCCCCCGCTCGGCAGCATCGAGGACGTCCGCTCCCTGCTCGGGGGCGCCGCCAAGGGGGAGATCCTCGGCGGCCCCAGCCTCGTCCGCATCGCCCACACGCTCGAGGGGCTGGGCCGCCTGTACCGGCATTGCGGCGAGCACGCCGCCGCCGCCCCCCGACTGCTCGCCACCGCCCACCGCATCCGCCCGCTCGACGACCTCGCGCACTGGCTGATCGGATCGTTCGACGCGCGCGGGGAGCTGTCGGCGACGACCTACCCCCAGCTGTCGTCGCTGCGGGGACGCAAGGCGAAGCTGCACGGCCGAATCCGGGACACGCTCGACGTGCTCCGGGGCAAGGACTCCTTCGAAGCCGCGCTGCAGGACGACTTCCTGGCGATGCGCAACGACCGCTACGTGGTGCCCGTCAAGGCGAGCAGCAAGCGAGCCGGGATCGGCATCGTGCACGACGCCTCGGGCTCGGGGCAGACGGTGTTCATCGAGCCGTTCGAGGTGGTCGAGCTGAACAACGACCTCAAGATCGCCGACGCGGAGCTGCAGTCCGAGGAGCGGCGCATCCTGCGGGACCTCAGCGAGCGCGTCGCCGTGGTCCGAGCGGACATCACCCGCGGGCTGGACGCGGCCTCCCACCTCGACGTGGTCGCCGCCAAGGCCGCCCTCGCCGACCAGCTCGAGGCGACGGTGCCCGAGGTCCCGGACGAGCCGATCGTGCGCCTCGTCTCCGGCCGGCATCCGATCCTGGTCCTGCGCGGGGTGGACGTCGTCTCCAACGACGCGACCCTGGGGGGCGGCAAGCCCGCGCTGGTGCTGTCCGGCCCCAACACCGGCGGCAAGACGGTGACGCTCAAGACCCTGGGCATGGCGGCGCTGCTCGTGCGCGCGGGGCTCGCGGTGCCGGCCGCGGCGGGCACCCGCGTCGGCTTCTTCGACCACGTGCTCACGGACATCGGCGACCAGCAGGACGTCTCCGAGGACCTGTCGACGTTCAGCGGCCACGTGCTCTGCCTGGTGGAGATCCTGGCCGAGCTGGCGCGGCCCGGGCAGGCGGTGGTGCTCGTGGACGAGATCGCGGCGGGCACCGACCCGGTGCAGGGCGCCGCCCTGGGGCGAGCGCTGCTGCTGTCGCTGCTGGACCGCGGCTGCCTCCTCGCGACGACCACCCACTACCCCGAGCTCAAGGCGCTCGCCGCCACGGACGAGCGGTTCACGAGCGGCCGGGTGGAGTTCGACGCGGACGCCGGGCGGCCCACCTACCGGCTGTCGGTCGGCAAACCGGGCAGCTCCCACGCGCTCGACGTCGCCGCCCGGGTGGGGCTCCCCGAGCCGATCCTGGACCTCGCCCGCTCCTTCATGGATCCGACCGCCCAGGGGGTCGAAGACCTCCTCGCGGGGCTGGAGACGGAGCTGACGAAGGCCCGCGAGGACCGCGCCGCCGCGCAGGAGGCCCGGCGCGAGGTGGAGCAGGAGCTGCTCGCCGCTCGCTCCGAGCGGGACGCCCTGCAGCGCAAGTCGCGCACGATCGACAAGGACCTGCGGGCCGAGTTCGAGCGGGAGGTGCGCGGCTACCGCGCGTCGGTGCGCGGGGCGATGAAGGAGATCCGCGACAAGGGCACCGAGCGGGCGGCCGAGCGGGCGCGGGACCGGATCAGCCAGGGCGCCTCCCACGTGCGGGGCGCGCTCGGCGGACCGGCGCCGCTGCCGTCGGTGGACGAGCTGGCGCTCGACGCGCTGGCGGTCGGCGACCGCGTCCGGGTCGGGGGCCTGGGCAAGGAGGGCGCGGTCGTGACCCTGCCGGACAAGCGCGGTCGCCTCCAGGTCGAGATCGACGGGATGCGGGTGCAGGTCAAGGCATCGGACCTGGAGCGGGCGAGGACGAAGCCGAAGCCCCCCAAGAAGCCGAAGAAGGCCCGACCGGCTCCGCCGCCGGCGGCGTCCCGGTCCGCGCTGGAGGCCGACACCTCCCCTGCGGCCGGCCCCGACGGCGCGTTCCGAACCCCGGACGCCACGGTCGACCTGCGCGGGCAGCGGGTCGACGAAGCGCTCGACGCGGTCGACCAGTTCCTCGACGACGCGTCGATGCGGTCGCTCCGGTTCGTCTTCATCCTGCACGGGCTGGGCACCGGCGCGCTGCGCAACGCGGTGCGCCAACACCTGAAGCGGTCGGCCTACGTCCGTCGTCAAGCCCCCGGCAACCGCAGCCAGGGCGGAGACGGGATCACGGTGGTGGAGTTGAAGTAGCGCGCGCCTAGCGCTTGTCGGTCTTCAGGGCGGCGATCTCGTCGTCGAGATCGGAGAGGCGCTCGAGCAGGCGCTCCATCCGGGCCTTCATCTCGGCCTCGGACGGCCCCTCTTCGTCGTCCTTCTTGAAGTCCGACCAGCCCTCTTCCAGGGCCGTCAGCTCTTCGAAGATCTCCGAGCGCTCACCCTCGAGCTGGTGCAGCAGCTCCTCGGGCGCGGGGGTCGCGTCGACGACCTCCTCCTCCTCGTCCGCCAGGACCGCCCCGGGGGCGGACAGGAGAACGGCGGCGGCCAGCGCGATGAAGGTGCGATTCACACTCCGAACATAGGCGCAGGGAGCCGGGACGCCAACCCCGGGATGATCGTGGTCGGATCCCCCAGCCGGCTCCTAATACTACTTGATCACTCCACCAGAGGGTCAGACCACGCCGCCAAGTACCCCCGGTTGATCCGTTGCCGCAGCGCGTCCGCATCCGCTTTGGACTTCGCGAGCCGTATCCCAGCCGGCTGGTGGGTCTTGCGCCGGCCGTCGTGAAGCCTCGCTTCGACCGCGACCCCGAGGTGACCCCGGGTCCGCTCCTGCTGCATGCAGCCCTCGAACAGCCACCAGTTGAAGTCCTTGACGCTGCTGCAGATCCCGTGGACGTCATCCATGGACACCTTTGATCACGAACGTGATCTGGGGTCAAGGACTAATCAAGTAGTGCAAAACGGCGGATCATGATTCTGAGGCCTCGCATCTTCAGGCCGCGGCCCGCAGATGGCCGGCGCGTCGCCCTCCTCGGCCGTCGTAGTCAGCAAGGTAGGTCTGGACAGCGGCCATGAGGGCCTCGATGTCCGGCTGGCGGTGGTTCCGCGTGACCGCGGTGTGTACGTCGAGCCAGACGCGCTCGATCGGGTTGTCGTCCGGGCAGTAGGGCGGCAGGAAGTGCAGCACGACCTGGCCGTTGAGCTTCGCCAGCGCCCGCTGCGTCTTCTTGCCTACCACCCAATCGTCGCGAATGGCGCGTCGAGGGTGGCCCGCGCGAGCGCACGGATCAGGGATCCCCCGAGCGTAAGTCCTTGCGAATTATGCGAAAGTATAGGTTTTCAAGTTTTCCGAGAACCTGCTTGATAGCGACCAATGTCGCGATCCAGGCTGATCGCCTACGGACTGAGGAGTCCCCACGGGGGGGGCTTCCACAGCGAAACAAGAGGCGCAGCGGCTGACCCGCTCATGGGGAGTTGCGCCTGACTTGAGCCACCGAGGCTACATGCGTCGCCCAGCGGCGCGGTGGACCGGTGCGCCCATGGAGAGCGGCTTTGGCGGACTTGTGGACGAACGACGGGTCGAACCAATTGCGACGAGGCGTTTGTGACTGAGTTCTTGAGTGACCCTTGCGTTTGCCACTACCATTACCCCAACTGTGACACGCGCTATGAGATCGCCGAGGGGGCGGACGGTCAGTGTCATGCTGTGTTGGACTCAAGCTGGGAGGGTGGAGAGGTAACCCTTGTTCCTGGTCCGTGTCCCTCGTGGATGCCTTGTTCATAGCGGAGCCTCAGCAGGGCGAGGAGCCCATTCGTGATCCGCGCCCGTACTCCTGCGGGTCGAGATGGTGCGCCTTTCGCAGCGGGACGGGGTCTCCCCCGGCGCCCCCTCACGACCTGGCGATCTCCAACACCAGTTGCGCCGGCGGGCTCTGGGCGGCGCGGTACCACCAGGAAGCGACGGAGCCGCTTCCGAGTCAGTTCGCAACCAACACGCGGGCGAGCAAACTGCCAGGGGCCTCGGGTGGTGCCCTACCTGGCAGACCGATGCCCATAATGGTGCTGCCGTTGGTTGGCCTCGTGATGCTCGCCGCCTGCGCGTCCGAGTCGGCACCTCTCGGCGACACTACCCCCAGTATCGGCGTTCTGCACACGTGGACGGATCGAGAGGGGTGGAAGGGGCGGGGAACGGAGCCTGTCGCCACGATGAACCCGCGAACCGGAGCGGTTGCCTGGCTCGAGTACACCGGCCGAGAGGTTGACGCCGACATCCAGGTGTTCGGCGCGAAGCCCGAGTCGAACTGGGAACTGACCCGGCTCGACTCGTTCCAGAGGCCGGTGGTCCCGCCGCATACGGCCCGCCTCGTCTGGAACGGCGACGAACTCTCCATCGTCCAGCCCACCGGCGGTGGCGGTTTGGTCCTTCGAGCGCCGGCTGGTGCCACGACCACGAGAATAGACGCGTCTGGCGCCCTGCTGGAGGGAGGGCCCGACGGCACGCTCGCTGCTACGGTTCGCGGAGACGGCGACCCGATGACGAGGCTGGAGTTCGTCACCGCATCTACCGGGGAGATTGTCGCCGCAGTTGCTACGTCGTTCGAGGTCGTCGCAGGGCTGACTTGGTCGTCCGCGGTACCTGGGGTCTTCGCCACTGAACGCAGCCGGACGCGAGTCAGGATCTCTTGGTTTGGCCTTGACGGGACCGAGCGGCCGCTGCTGGATCTTCGAGATGGGCTCCATTACGCGACCGCTCCCGTGCTCTCCCCGGACGAACAGCACCTAGCATTCGTCGCGTACCGGACGACGGCGGGACAAACGACCCCAAGACGCTTCATCGTCGTGGTTGATGTGGGAGCTGCGTGGGGTCGTTCCCAGGAGATCGCGGTAGCCGTTCCCGTCTCTGCAGAGGCCTACGCATGGGCAGACGAGCGGCGGCTGCTTGTCGCCGATTCCCTCTACGGGAGGCTCTGCTTCCTGCACGTCGCCCCCCCGGCTGCGCTTGAGTGCAGCGACCTCGTGACCGGGAGTCCCACAGCCCTCCAGACCGCACACACGGCAAGAGGGACCTTCGCCCTCATTGACGGTCCAACGGAGGCACCGACCGCGGAATTGGTCTATCCGCCGCGCAGTCTCCGCATCGTTGAGTTTGGGTTGCGTGTGCGCGACCGGTAGAGTCCGTCGTCGTTGCGGTGTCACCTCTAGAATGGCGGATCATGATTCTGAGGCCTCGGATCTTCAGGCCGCGGCCCGCAGATGGCCGGCGCGTCGCCCTCCTCGGCCGTCGTAGTCAGCAAGGTAGGTCTGGACAGCGGCCATGAGGGCCTCGATGTCCGGCTGGCGGTGGTTCCGCGTGACCGCGGTGTGTACGTCGAGCCAGACGCGCTCGATCGGGTTGTCGTCCGGGCAGTAGGGCGGCAGGAAGTGCAGCACAACCTGGCCGTTGAGCTTCGCCAGCGCCCGCTGCGTCTTCTTGCTTCGGTGGATGATGTAGTTGTCGACGACGAGGTGGACGCGTCGGCTTCCGAAGCGACGGACCAGTTCGTTCAGCAGGGCGAGGAAGAGGTCGCTGGACTTGCTCGGCCCGTCGACGGTGATCAACTCCTGGGTCCCCGGGTCGTAGGCCCCAGCGATGTAGGACTTCTTGTTCCGGCCCGGGGTGACGACGGTCTTCCGGATCCCCGCGGGCGCCCAGTCGGGTCCGACCTCGGGGTTGAGGTGGATGTCGACCTCGTCCTCGTACAACACAACGTCGGTATCAGCGACAGCTTCGAGGTCAGCGACGAGTCGGGCGATCTGCTCGGCCCGATCTGGCGGCGCCAAGGCGATCGTCTGCTTCGGCCGAACGCGGCGACAGCCGGCCTTCCGCAGCAGGCGTCCCATCTGGGCCTCGCTCACGAGGACGCCCAGCTGACGCTGGACTTCCAGGCAGACCAACTCGATCGTCCAGGCCGATCGCGACCAGCCGAAGTCGGGAGGCTGCCCCGCCACCAGACGAGGGAGCAGGACCAAGACCTCCTCGCGGCGAAGCACTCGGTGTCCATTGAAGCGGCGTCTGTCGACGAGGCCATCGAGCCCCTCAGCCTTGAAGAGGCACTCGGTACGTTGCACCGTCGACCGGCCGACACCGGTGGCTCGGGCCGCGTCCCGCTGGCTCAAGCCGGCGCCACGCGCCAGGAGGATGGAGGCCCGACGCCTCTCGGTGGCGTCGGTGGAGAAGTCGCGGACGAACACGAGGTCGTCCCGGACCGGGAGGATCTTCTCTACGATGGGGAGCACGGTGGCCTTTCGGGAGAGCAGGTTGGCGTTTTGCAACCTCCTTCTCTCACGATTGGCCGCCGGTTTCATCCCCCGGATGCGTCTGAGGCCTCACTTTCATGAGGGGCCGTTTAGTCGAGCCAGCGGTCGAGATCGATGGCCATGACGCCGCACAGACCCGCGGCGTACAGGGTGCGCTGGGTCGGGTCGAGCGAGAGCGACTGCACCAGGCCCCCGACCCTCAGGCGGCGCGTGGGCGACCGACCGACCGTGTCGATGGCGTACAGGTGGCCGTCGAGCACCGACGCGGTGACCGCGCTGTCGTGCCACGGCGCCTCCTCGAGGGGCCCCAGCGCGAACCCGGCCGCAGTCGCCCGGACCGGCTTGAGCTCCGCGTCCAACGTCAGCACCTGCCGGCCGAGGAAGCGAGCGACCCGGAGCACCCCCAGCTCGTCCAGGTGCAGCGTCCGGTTGCCCAGCCCCAGGAACTGCCACGCGATCGGTCGACGGGTCGTCAGGTCGAGCCGGACCACGAACGGGCTCGCCCGCTGGGCGAGGGAGATCATCGAGCCGTCGCCCGGGTCGATCACCAGCGACTGGAACTCCTCGGCCCCCCGCAGCGGCTCCCGGGCGATGAACTGCTGCAGGCTCGGCTCGTACAGGAGCACCTCGCCGACATCGCGGCAGCCGACCACGCCGACGTGGAGGATCGGGTTCCAGCCGAACGTCGCGGGCCGGCACGGATCCAGGTCCTCGGCGACGGCCCGCAGGCCGGCGTCCGCGGGGTCCAGCTCGACCAGCGCGGTGGCCGGGTGGGTGCCCGGCCGGAGCACCTCCGCGACCAGGAAGACGCGGCCCCGGTGGCCGGTGCCGAGCCCCACCGGGCGGACCTCCGCCCCCGGCGTGTCGAGCGCCCGGAGCGGCAGCTGGGACCCCTCGACCACGAACGTCGACTCCCCCGCGAGGCCGAGCCGAACCAGGTGCGCCTCGGCGCGGAAGGCGGCGATCACCCCCGGCGTCGGACCGTCGGCCCAGACGACGTCGATCGCCCCGGGCTGGTGGGTGATCAGCTGGATCCGAGGGTCCGCGGCGACCCGCTCACAGCCCAGGAACCCCGTCGCCGTGGTGTGCAGGAAGACCGCGAGGGCCGCGGCGATCGGCAGCCACAGCCGACCGACCGCGCGGACCGGGTGGACCGACAGGCGCGGGAGCACCGGCACGCCCGCCCCCGCGAGCAGCGCCCCCATCAGGCCGAGGGCGAAGCCGACCGGGAGCGCCGCCTGGCCCTCGGCCGGGCCGGACAGCACCGTCACCCCGATCCCGAGCCCGACGCCGCCGATCGCCGACGCCGTCCAGGGCTCCCAGGTCATCAGCGCCATCGCCCGACGCGTGTACGGCGTCAGCAGGAGGACCAGCACCACCGCGGCGCCGAACGCCCAGGGCAACGCCAGCGGCCCGGTGATCCCGGTCCCCGCGTCCAGGGCGAGGCCCAGCCGCAGCGGCGCCTCGTCCCACGGCAGCGCGCCCACGGCCGCCGCGAGCACCGCCGACGTCAGCGCCCCGAACACGATCCCGAAGCGGACCAGGTGGTCGGTCTTCCAGTTGGCGGGGGGCAGCCCCGACAGCGACCGCTCGTGCGGCACCGGCTCCCGGCGGCGCCGGCGCCCGAGCAGCCCCCCGGCGACCCCGATCGCGACGAGCGCGGACCAGAGCGAGGGGGCGAGGGCGGCGCCGAGGTAGCAGAGCGCGAGCGCCCCGACGAGGGCCGGGGTGCCGCACACGACCACCGGCGCCACCCCGAGCAGACGCCGCCACAGCCGCGGCGGCGTGCCCGGCTTCGGGTCGATCAACGCGGCGCCGAGGGTGATCAGGAGCGCGGCGGTGGCGCACGCCGCGAGGGGGACCCCGAGGGAGAGCGGCTCCCCCGAGCGGGCGAGGAAGCCGACCTCGCGGAGCTGCTCGACCGGCCAGACGACGGCCAGGGCGAGCCCGTGCTCCATGCGCGCGGCCAGCTCCGTGAAGCGACCCGCCCACAGGTCGAGCAGGACCGGGAACAGCGCGATCGACACCACGATCGTCAGCCAGATCTCGCCCAGGAAGGCCCAGCGCTCGCGCCGCTCGCTCACCCCCACGATGCTACCGTCTCCGGCGATGCGCGGAGGCGATGGAGCCGGGTTCGCGAGGGCTGCGGAGCTGCTCGGCCGGCACCGCGGGCTGCTCGCCGTGCTCGCCGGACAAGCCGTCGTCTTCGCCGTCGTGCTGGGCTCCGGGAGCCCCTGGACCACCGCGTCCCTGGAGTGCGCCTCGGGGGCGATGGGCGAGGCGCTGCTCGACGGTGACGTCGGCTGGTCGATCTGGGACACCTTCCACGGCGCGCTCGGCGGCATGTTCGTGTCGGCCGGCTCGGGGGCGCCGCTGTTCCTGCTGTTGGGCGGGGTCGGGCCGATCGGGGTCAAGCTGCTCGCCTGGGTGGCCGCCGCCGGCCTCGTCACCCTCGTCTACGGGATGCTGGATCGGCACGAGTCCCGGGACGCAGCGCTGCTCGCGGCGGCCGGCCTCGCCTTCTGTCCGCCGGTGCTGTTCCACGTGGCGACCGTGTTCGGGAACTGGCACTGGACCCAGCTGCTGTTCGACTACGGATCGATCTTCGCCGCGGTCGAGCTCGCGCGGGCGGAGCGCCGTCCCCGAGCCTGGGGGGCGTTCGGGCTGCTCATCGGCCTGGGGATCTTCAACTGCATGGGGTCGCTGCCGTTCCTGGCCATCTCGGTCGGCCTCCTGTTCCTGTCCGTGGGCGGATGGCCGGGCGGCCGTCGGGTCGCGGCGGCCGCGGCGGGCGTGGCCGTCGGCGCCGCCCCGTTCGTCTACAAGCTGCTCCTCCACCGGCCGTTCGGGCTCGCCGAGCCGGCGGCCGACCAGACCGTCGGTCGCCTCCAGCGGCTGTCGCCGGACCTCACGCGGCTCCCCGACCTGGTCTACCCCGAGCTCCCCTGGTCGCTGCACCTGCACGACGTCTGGCCCGGCGCGAGCCTCGGGCTGACGTGGCGGATCGAGTCGGCGTGGAGCGCGATCGTCTGGGTCGGCGTGCTCCTGGCGACGGCCTTCGCGGTCCGCGCGTTGCGGCCGGGGCCGGAGCGGCGGGTCGAGGTGGGGCTGGTGCCGGGGCTGTTCGTGCTGGCCTTCGCCGCGGTCTACGTCGTCCTGGACGTGCCGCTGCGGGTGCTCCCGATCGAGTTCACCAACGTGCGCGAGCCGGGGCACCGGCTGCTCCCGCCGCTGATCGCCGCGCTGGTGATCGGCTCCGCGGTGGGCTGGACGCGGCTCGCCGAGCGGATCGGGCTCAAGCCGCTGCTGCTCGGGGTGGCCGCGCTGCCCGCGGTCGTCGGGCTGGCCAGCCAGGTGGCGCTGGTGGCGGGCGGGGCGCCGGACGGCTCGGGCGTGAGCAGCTACCGCGCGGTCTGCTTCGACGCCCTGGGGCACTTCGCGTCCGGCTCGTTCCGCGAGGACATCGAGGGCGGGCTCGCCGCCTGCGCGGACCTTGGGGCCGCCGACCGGGAGCGGGACTGCCGCCGGGGGTTCGCCTGGGGCAGCGGCTTCTTCTCGTCCCGGCTGCAGGGCACCACCGACGCGGGCGCGCCGGCCCTCGCGCCGTCGACCCTGGAGGTCTGCGACCGGTTCGACGCGGACCTCCGGAACGACTGCCTCCTCGGGGTCGGCTGGTACCTCGGGGCGGCCAACTGGGGCGTCGGGGTCTGGCCTCTGCGGACCTGCGACAGCCTGGAGGCGCCGGAGGACCAGGCGGCCTGCTGGCGGGGGGTCGGCTTCCCGGTCGGGGATCACATGCACCCGACGCCCGCCAAGGCGGCCGGCCTGCTGGGGCGGCTGCCGGAGCGCTGGCGGTCGGAGGCGGCCGTCGGCGTGGGGGTCGCCATCGGCCGCACGTACAGCGAT
This sequence comes from uncultured Rickettsiales bacterium, assembly GCA_964416435.1. Taxonomy (GTDB): domain Bacteria; phylum Myxococcota_A; class UBA796; order UBA9615; family UBA9615; genus CAYQEG01. Next base: position 3,227 of record CAYQEG010000049.1, on the reverse strand, counting down.
CCGGCCCACGCCGACTGGCTGTGCGATCGCATCGGCGAGCGGGACGCGGACGAGTGCCGGGCCGGGGTCGCCGACTGGTTCGCCCGGTAGCCGCCTCGGGCGCATGCCCCACCCCGCTGCTAACTTCCCGCCGTGGGCGCCATCTCCCGAGCCCGGGCCCGCGCCCGGGCGCTCCGCATCGTGCCGGAGGCCCTGCTCGCGACCGACGCGCCGCGGGCCCGCCCGGTCCACATGCACCTGGAGCACACCACCGTCTGTGACCACGTCTGCTCGACGTGCATCCGCGCGGAGCGGATCGACGGCGAGGTCCACATGCCGGTGGCCGAGGCGACGGGACACATCGACGCGGTCGCCCCCCGCTTCTTGAGCCTCAACGGGATCGGCGAGCCGCTGATGCACCCGCGCTGGGACGACATCGCCCGGCACGCGATCGAACGGCACGGCGCGTCGGTCGGCTTCGCGACGACGGGCACGCACTTCGCCGAGCAGGCCGAGCGGCTCTGTCGGTCCGGCGTCGGGCTCGTGAAGGTCTCGTTCCACGGCGCGAGGCCGCGCACGTTCGCCCGGCTCGGGGGCGGCCGCAGCCTGGAGCTGGTCGAGCACGGCATCGCGGCGCTGTACGAGGCGAAGCGTCGGCTGGGGCGGGGGCCGGAGGTGCGGCTCAACTACGTCGTGTCGGACAAGAGCTTCGAGGAGCTCCCCGACGCCATCGAGGTGGCCGCCCGCCTGGGCGTGCCGGCGGTCTACTTCAAGGGGGCGCTGGTGACGTCGGGCCGCAACGCCGGGCTCGCCGGCGAGCACGACATCGGTGTGCTGAGCGCCGCGGTCGGCCGCGCGCAGCGGCTCGCCGACGAGGCGGGCGTCGACACCAACCTGGCGCGATGGCGGCGGGAGATCGAGCGCGTCGGGGAGGTCCCGCCGGACGAGCGGCCGGCGCCCCCGGGGCGTTGCCTGATCCCCTGGATCAGCGTCTTCGTGCGCATCGACGGGACGCTGCTCCCCTGCTGCAACTGCACCTGGCACCCCGACGAGGGGCACATGGGCCGCGTCGGCGTGGACGGCGACTTCGACGCGGTGTGGCGGGGTGAGCGGTTCCAGCAGCTCCGGCGGGAGATCCGCGACGGCGAGTACTCGCTCAAGATCTGCCAGGACTGCCCCGACCCGGTGACCGCCCCCCAGTTCGCCGAAGCGGCGATGGCGCGGCTGTGGCCGGGCTTCCTGTCGGGATGAGCGGGGGCGGGTCGCGGCGGGGGCTGATCGCGGTCTCGGTCGCGCTCGGCGTCCTGTGGTTCGCCGCCCTCCTGCCGCCTCCGCCGGCGTCCTTCACGAACCCGGACGACTGGTACCACCTGGGGGTCAGCGCGGCCGCCGCCGAGGGCGAGGCGGAGGGGCTGCGACGCATGATCCGCGGCGCCGAGATCCGCTCCTGGCGGGCGGTGCCGGGCCTGGTCTGGCTCGCCGACTGGTCGCTGTGGGGGCTGGCGCCCCGGGCCTACCTGGTGACCAACTACCTGCTCGGAGGGCTGCTCGTCGGACTCGTCGCCTTCCTGGCCGGGCTCCTCGCGGGGGGGCCGGACGGAGCGTCGACGACGGGCGACCGCTGGCCCCTGCTCGCGGCGATCGTCGCGGGGACGCTGACCGGCTGCGCGCCGGACCTGCAGACCGGCACCGGCTTCCTCGCCGGCCGGGACGACTACCTGGCGGCGCTGTTCACCTGCGTCGCCGGCGCGCTGTGGACCGGCCGCGAAGACTGGCACCGGGGGCTCGCCTGCGCGGCGCTGATGCTGGCGGTGTTCAGCAAGCCGACGGCGGCGGTCGCCCCGGCGCTCCTGGTGGCGGTCGACGCCGCGCTGGGTCGGCTCCCCCGCGACCCGATGGGCTGGCTGAAGCGGCACGGGCCGCCGGTGTTCTGGGTCGGCGTGTACGTGGTGGTCGCCTGGTCCACGCTGGCCGACCAGGCGAGCCACACCGACGGGGGCCCGGCCGCGTCGGCGTTGGCGCTGATCGGCGCGGTGGTGGGGGCGCTGGCTTCACCGTTCGCCGGCCCCGGGCCGGACGTGGGGGCGATGCCGGAGGCGAGGTGGCTGCTGTTCGGAGGAGCGGCGGGGCTCGCGCTGGCCTGCGGGACGGCCCGACTTCGCGCCGCCCTGGCCGGGCTCGGCTGGCTGGTGGTCGCGGCGGCGCCGTTCGTCTACGCGCTGGCGTCGCGGCCGGAGACGCTGCGGAGCGAGGCGCGGTACCTGCTGCCGGCGGCGATCGGCCTGGGCGTCGGCGTCGGCGCGCTGGTGGGGCGGCGCCCCGCCCGGCTCCCCCGGCTCGGCGCGGGCTTCGCGGCCCTCGTCGGGCTGGCGGTCGCCGCGAGCTGGTGGGGCTGGGTCGACCGGGACGCCCACCGCGGGCCGACGAGCGCGAACGTGGCGCTGATCGAGGCGCTCCCCGAGGTGGGGGCCGCCCACCCGGACGCGGTCGGCGTCATCGTGGCGCTGCGTCACTTCGACGACGGGGTGCTCGCCGCGCTGGCGTCGCCGGTGCTCGAAGCGGCGACGGGGCCGATCGCCCGCGAGCCCTGGTTCTTCCTGGAGGGGTCGGCGTGGCTGTTCGGCCCGGCGGGGGACGGCTTCGACCCGGCCCGGCGCTACCGCAAGCTCGGCCGGCTGGACCTCGACCAGGCCGTGGCCGCCGGGCGGGTGCTCGTCGCCGACGTCGGCCTCGCCCGGGAGCCGAGATACGAGGCGCTCCCGCCCCCGCCGGCGAGGCGCGCGCCCGACCGGCCGTTGCCGTCCTGGCCGACGCTGGCCGGCTGGACGGGCGGCTCGACGCTGCGCGCGTCCGGGCCGGCGAACCCCCGCGACCTGCACGTCGAGCCACCGCGTGGCGACCTGGGGCAGGGGCTGCGCTCCCCCGGGGTCTCCCTCGACCCCACGACGGTGTGCGGGATGCGGGTGCGCTACGAGCGACCGACTTGGGGGCCGGTGGAGCCCAGCCCGTTCAACCGGGTCGTCCCCCAGCCGGTCTACGTGATGCTGACCTGGCACGACCCGGACCTGCGGCCGTGGACGCGGTTCGTCGTCGCCCCGCTGAACCCGACGGCGACGTCGGTCCGCTTCGAGCTCGGCAACAGCCCGACGTGGCGAGCCGCCGGCCGCGTGCACCAGGTGACGCTCGCGGCGCAGACCCCCGGCCCGCTCACGGTCACCGCCGTCGAGCTGGAGGCCTGCGCCGACTAG